>JANYAG010000074.1 GCA_025361465.1 Gemmatimonadota bacterium | reverse complement strand
TGTTCGGCGCGATCACCTCGAAACCCGTGAAGGACGCGGAGGCCGAACTGGTGCCGTCGCTGCAGGGGACGGGGTTGGTCTATCGCAGCCCGATCGTGCGGATGCGCCAGATGTTCGATCTCTTCACCTGCTTGCGCCCGTGCAAGGCCTATCCCGGCAATCCGCTGAACTACAAGGAAGACATCGACCTGGTGATCTTCCGCGAAAACACCGAGGATCTCTATGCCGGGGTCGAGTTTTCGCCGGTGCCGGACGAACTGAAGGCGACGCTCACCAAACTGAGCAAGCCGCTTGCGCACTTCGCCGGCCTGCCGGGCGACGAATTCGCGATCACCTGCAAGGTGAACACGAAGAAAGGCTGCGAGCGGATCATCCGCGCGGCCTTCGAGTACGCCCGCGCTCACGGGTATCCCAAGGTCACCGTCATTCACAAGGCCAACGTCGTGCGGGCCACCGAGGGGATGTTCCTCGAGATCGGTCGCCGCATTGCGAAAGACTTCCCCGAGATCGCAATGGATGACGCCAATGTCGATGCCATCACGATGTGGCTGCTGAAGAACCCCAAGAGCTACAGTGTGCTGGTGGCGACCAATCTCTTCGGAGACATCATCAGCGACCTGTCGGCGCAGATGGTCGGTGGACTGGGCTTCGCCTGTTCCGCCAACATCGGAACCAAACTTGGCGTGTTCGAACCGAGCCACGGCAGTGCGCCGAAGTACGCCGGCCAGTACAAGGTCAACCCGATTGCCACCATTCTCTCGGCCAAGATGATGCTCGCCTGGCTGGGCGAAGCGGAGATGGCCTCGCGGCTCGAGGCGGCCACCGCGGCAGTGATCCGGGAAGGCCAGGTGCTTACGTACGACATGGGGGGCCGTGCCTCCACCCTCGAGATGGGCGAAGCCATCGCCCGGCACCTCTGAGCCAGCGATCGCGCGGAGTCCGCTGATGCCACCCATCCTGATCCATGAAGTTGGCCTCCGCGATGGACTCCAGGTCGAGTCCCAGGTGGTTCCGCTCGAAACCAAGCTGGATTGGCTCGAGCGGCTGGCCGGCAGCGGCGTCGACATCGTCCAGGTCGGCTCCTTCGTGCATCCGGCCAAGGTGCCCCAGATGGCCGATACCGACGAGCTGTTCCGTCGCCTGACGGCGCAGCAGCGCCAGACGGGCGCGGTGCTGTCCGGGCTCGTGCTCAACGAGAAGGGGCTGGAGCGCGGGCTGGCCTGCGGCGTGGCGATGTTCTGCCTCGGCGTCTCCGCCTCGGAGACCCATAGCCGCAAGAACAGCGGCATGGGCACCGAGGAAGCGACCGGCCGGATCATTGCCACGGCCCTCGAAGCGAAGCGCGCCGGCAAGGAGGTCCAGGTCAGCGTCCAGAGCGCGTTCGGCTGCGGCTTCGAAGGGACGGTGCCGGAGGAGCGGGTGATGGGCATCGTGGCGAGATACCTGGCCGCAGGTCTCGACGCCGTGAGCCTGGCCGACACGGCCGGTCACGCTCACCCTGAACAGGTCGCGGCGTACGTGCGACGCATCCTGGCCATAGCGCCGAAGGCGCGGGTCACCGCGCACATTCACAACACCTACGGACTCGGCATGGCCAACGTGTATGCCGCCATGGCGGCCGGGGCTGCGGCCATCGAGACATCTTTCGGCGGACTCGGCGGTTGCCCGTTCACCAAGGTCGCGGCCGGCAACGTGGCGACCGAGGACCTGGTGCACGGCCTGCAGCGCGCCGGGGTGCGCACTGATATCGAACTGGAGACGCTGCTGGGCATTGCGCGCGACGTGGCGGCGTTCCTTGGCCGAGATCTTCCGGGCTGCGTCTACCAGATCGGGGCGATCGCGTGAGCCGGCGCATTCTCGAAGGCATCAAGGTGCTGGACCTCACCAACGTGCTGTCAGGCCCCTTCACGACGCTGCACCTGGCCCTGCTGGGTGCCGAAGTCATCAAGGTCGAGAATCCCAAGGATGGCGACCTGGCGCGCAAGCTCGGTATCCTGCCGGAACTCAACAAGCGCCTGATGGGCACCTCCTTCATCGCGCAGAATTGCAACAAGAAGTCCATCACGCTCAACACCAAGAGCGCCGAAGGGAAGGCGATCTTTCTGCGGATGGTGAAGGACGCCGATGTCGTGGTCGAGAACTTCCGACCGGGCGTGATGGACCGCCTTGGCATCGGCTACCGGGTGCTCGCCGGCCTCAACCCGCGGCTGATCTACTGTGCGATCTCTGGCTTCGGGCAGACGGGGCCTGATGCGCTGAACCCGGCGTACGACCAGATCATCCAGGGGTTGTCGGGCGAGATGGCGGTCAACGGCGACGAGCGGCTCAACCCGCTGCGCACCGGCTTTCCGGTTTGCGATACGGTGGGCGGACTCAATGCCGCGTTTGCGGTGATGGCGGCGCTCTTCCACCGGGAGCGCACCGGCGAGGGCCAGTCGATCGACATCGCCCTGCTCGACAGCATCATGCCGCTGATGGGCTGGGTCGCGGCCAACCTGCTGATCGGCCAGCAGCCGCCGGTGCTGATGGGAAACGACAACTTCACCGCCGCGCCAAGCGGCACCTTCACGACCGGGGACGGCCACA
>JANYAG010000028.1 GCA_025361465.1 Gemmatimonadota bacterium | reverse complement strand
CTGATCTCCAGCACGATCTGGTCCCTGGACGGCGTGGCTTTCGCGCCGGTATCCACGGGCGGGATGACAATCTCCATGGCCGTGCGACCGAGTGCGATGACCACCATGAAGATGATCAGGAGCACCAGGAGCACGTCGATCATCGGCGTCACGTTGATGTCGGAGTTGACGCCTCCGGAACTTCCCGCTGACATGGCCATGGCTATTTCTTCCCCTTCTCTTCGCCCATCAGGCCACCCCTCTTGTCGGCAATGGCGACAAGATTTCGGGCCCCGGCGCGGCGGCCAATTTCGATGGCCTCCTGGATCTTCGAATAGGGCAAATTCGCGTCAGCCTTGAAGAAGAGCCGGTGATCCAGCGGGTTCGCGTCGAACATCTTGCGGAGCGAATCCTCGACCATGGCCATCGCGATCGGCTGCTTGTTGACGTAGTACTTTCCCGCGACATCAAGCCCCAACGTGATTTCGTGCTCCTTCTCTTCCTGCTTCTCCACGTTCGTGCCGCTCGGCATGGTGGCCTGGAATCCGGCCGCCAGCAGCGGGGCAACGATCATGAAGATGATCAGGAGCACCAGCATCACGTCGATCATCGGGGTGACGTTGATGTCCGCGTTCACCCCGGTCTTGCCGGATTTACCCGTGGATATGGCCACTGCCAGTCACCGCCTTCTGGGCCTGGAACTCCTTCGTGAAGATCGAGCGCCCGAACTCGCTGCCCACGCTCTTGATGAGGTAGTCGATGAGCTCCTTGGAGGTGTAGGTCATTTCGACCCCGAGATTCTCGACCTTGGTGGTGAAGTAGTTGTACGCCCACACCGCCGGGATCGCGACCATCAGGCCGAAGGCGGTCGTAATCAGTGCTTCGGCGATCCCGGCGCCGATCGCGCCGAGGCCGCCCGAGGCACCGCCGCCCTGCGACATGCCCATGAAGGCGTTGACGATACCCATCGTGGTGCCGAGGAGGCCGACGAACGGGGCGGTCGAGCCGATGGTGCCCAGCACGCCGAGGCCGCGCTTGAACTCAGCCAGCATGATCATCATCTGGCGCTCAACCGCGCGCTCAGCCGAGTTGATGTCGGCGGCGGTGATCGTGGCCCGATCGCGGAGCAGCGGCTTCACTTCGGACAGCGCGCCGCCCAGGACGCGGGCCACGTGCGAGTCCTTGTGCTTCTCGGCCAGGGCGATCGCCTGATCGAGGTTCTCTTCCTGGATCGCGCGCGAGAACAGCGGCGCGAACTTGCGGGTACCGGCTTCGCTCTTCCGGACCTTGATGATCTTCTGGATCACGATCGTCAGGCCGTAGATCGACATGATACCCAGGACGATGACGATGCCTCGGGCGAAGGTGCCTGCGGCTGCCCACAGGCTGAGGAGACTCATATTCATGGTTGACACCCTTCACGTGAAATGGTGAACGGCCGCGACGGCGCGGCCCGGACTTACGGCGGGGGCGCCGTCGTTACCCGATCGTGAACCGGACTACCTGTTCCACCAACTGCCGCACCGGCGATCCCTTGATCTTTGCCGGCTTGAAATTGGACTTCCTGATCGCTTCGATGGCCGGAGCCTCGAACGCCTTGTTGGTGCTGTTCAGCACCTGGATCGTGGATTCCTCGACCTTGCCGTCGGCCCCGACGATGTAGCGCACCGTGACACGACCTTCGATGCCCGCGGTACGAAGCGCGGGCGGGTAGGTCGGCAGCGGTCCGCCGATGTACTGGACCGGATCGTCCACCTGGTCGACCGTGAACGACTCACCCGTGATGACCGGGCCGGTGCCGCCGAGCACGCCGGTAGAGATGCCGCCCTCGATCCCCTTCCCCGAAAAATCCTTCGCGTTGAACTTCTCGCTCAGGTTGATCGGCGGGATGGACGTCGGGATCTCGCGCGGGGGGACGATGGTCTGGAACCCCTGCGGCGGGGCACTCTTCTGCGCCACCGCGTCGGGCGGCGGCGGTTCCGGCTCCGGCGGGGGTGGCGGCGCCAGGAAGGCCATCGTCTCGGAGGCCACGATCTTCTTGACCGTTTCCGCGGCACCCTGCGTGGCCTTGACGGCCGCGAAGATCACGATGACGTGGAACACGACCGAGATCGCGGTCTGGCCGATCGTTCGTTCCTTCTTGGGCTTCGATTCAATCAGCATGTCGAACATCGTTGAAGCTCCTCCGCCATCTGCTGGGGGGATGTTCCTGTGGCAATGAATCTCATCCAGGAAGATCGCGTGGCAATCACCCCAGGATGACAATTCGATGACAGTCGGATTAGGGATCGCCGAACGGGGCCCCGCTGGAATCGGCCGGCACCTTGGGCAGCGTGGCCGTGAAGGTGCTGCCCCGCCCCGGCCGGCTCTGGACGCCAATGGTGCCGCCGTGGGCGCCGACGATCCATTTGGCGATCGCCAGCCCCAAGCCGCTGCCGGGCCGGTCGCCGGTGCGGGTCCGCGCGGGGTCGGCGCGCCAGAATCGCTCGAAGACGTTCGGGGTGTCGCCGGGCGCGATCCCGATGCCGCTGTCCTGGACCTCGAGCAGGACGTTGTCGACGTCCTCGCTGAGCCGGATCACCACCCTCCCGCCGGCCGGCGTGTACTTGATGGCGTTGGTGATCAGGTTCATCAGCAACTGCCGGATGCGGGCGGCATCGACCGGGACCACCAGCCTCGACGCCGGCAGCTCGAAGGTGACGCTCACCTCCTGCTGTTCGCCGAGAATCTCGGCGGTTTCCTTCGCATCCAGCACGAGCGCCCGCAGGTCGGTCTGGCTGACCTGGAGGGCGGATCGCCCTTCATCCGCGCGCGCCAGGGTAAGCAGGTTGGTGACCAGTTCGCCCATCTGGTTGATCTGTCGCAGGGTCTCGTCCAGCACCCCGACGATTTCGGAAGGCGTCTTCGGGTGTGTGAGCGAGCGCTCGACGCCGGCGCGCAGCACCATGAGCGGCGTCTTGAGTTCGTGCGATGCGTCGGCCGTGAATCGTCGCAGCGCCATGAAGCTCTGTTCGACGCGCCCGAGCATGGCGTTCAGCTGGGTGCCCAATCGGGAGATCTCGTCGTCGCCGGTCGGCACGGCCAGCCGCCGATGGAGGGAGCGGCCATCCTGGATCGCGCGCAGTTCCTCGATCATGACATCGACCGGCTGCAACGAGCGACCCGCCAGCCAGCTGCCGAGCACGGCCGAGGCCACGAGGATGATCGGGGCCATGAAGATCATCGTGATCAGGAGTTGCTGCGGACCGCGATCGTCCGGCTGCGGTTGCGCCGCGAGCAGCAGGGCCCGGACGTGCGGGCCGGCGCTGTCCACCGGCATGAGGTAGTAGCGGAAGCGGGCGGACCCGGGGACGAGGTCCAGGGTGCCCTGGGCCTGCTGCAGCGGCTGTCGCAGCATGACATTCTTGACGCTCTTCACTGCCTCGCCGCCGATGCCGCTCGCGGCCGAGGACGTGAAGATCGGGTAGCCGGTCTCGTCGACGATCCAGAGATAATCCCGCAGTCCCTCGAGGTAGGCACGCACCTCGTTGGCGAGCACCCACGAGGTATCGGCCTCACGACCGAGGATGCGCATGCCGCTCGCCACGGTGCCCGTCCGCTTGGCGACCTGCTCCAGCGCTGTCCTGGTGAACTCGACCTCGGCCACGAGGCGTCCGTCGAGCTGCAGTTCGGCCTCCCGGGCGGTCGAGGCGGTCCGTTCCCAGTACACCGCCGCCCCGAACGCGATCATGGTCGCGCTCAGGGCGAGGGCGTACGATGTCGTGAGCCGGAAGCCGATCGACGGCATCTACCCTTTCACCACGTAGCCGACGCCACGCACGGTATGCACGAGCTTCTGGGTGAAGCCCGCATCGACCTTCTTGCGCAGCCGATTGATCACCACATCCACGATGTTGGTGCCGGGATCGAAGTGATAGTCCCAGGCATACTCGGTGATGAGGGTCCGGGACATGACCCGGCCCGGATGCCGCATGAGGTACTCGAGGACGGCGAATTCCTTCGGGGTCAGGTCGATCAACGTGCTCGCGCGGCGCACCTCTCGCGATTCCAGGTCGAGCACGAGGTCGGCCACGCGCAGGGACTGGGCCGTCAGCTGCCGTGGCCGACGCGAAAGCGCTTCGATCCGGGCCAGGAGTTCCTCGAAGGCGAACGGCTTGGTGACGTAGTCATCCGCCCCGGCGCGCAGCGCGTCCACCTTGTACTCGACGGTGTCCTGGGCCGTGAGCACCAGCACCGGCATCGTCAGTCCCCGGTCGCGCATGGTGCGGAGCACTTCGAGGCCCGACAATCCGGGAAGCCGCAGGTCGAGGATGATGAGGTCATAGTGCCCCGCGGAGATCACGCGCAGCGCCTCGGCGCCATCGTCCACCCAGTCGGCGATGTACTGCTGCTCCTCCAGGCCGCGCTTGACGTAGTGACCGACGGTCTTGTCGTCTTCGACCACGAGCAGTTTCATCCCGCCCCTCCGTCGAAGGGCAGGTACATCCGGAAGGTGGTGCCCTTCCCCGGTTCACTTCGGGCCTCGAGCCGGCCGCGATGATCCGTCACGATGCCGTAGCAGATGGAGAGACCGAGGCCGGTCCCGCGCGACGGGCCCTTCGTGGTGAAGAACGGATCGAAGATCTTCGGCAGCAATTCGGGCGGAATGCCCGGACCGTCATCGTGGAATTCGGCGATGGCGTACGCCCCATCGCTCGCCGTGCGGACCATCACGGTCCCGCGGCCGCTGGAGGCATCGGCGGCATTGAGGAGGATCGCCATCGCGGCCTGGATCAATCGTTCCCCGTTGCCCCGCACCGGAGGCAGCGCCTTCGCGAGGTCGCGCGTCACCTGCAACCGCCGGAAGCGCTGGTGATGTTTGAGGAGGTAGAGGGTGCGGTCGAGCAGCGCGTTGAGATCGGTCGGCTCCATCGCCCCGCTGTCCCGGCCCGATCGCGAGAAATCCAGCAACCCGTCGATGATATTGGTGCAGCGAGAGACCTCGCTCTCGATGATGTCGAGGTACTCCTTGACCACCGGCGCGGCCGAGCCACCGACCCGGGCCGAGATCGCGGCCACACACGCCCCGATCGTCGCCAGCGGATTGTTGATTTCGTGCATCACGCCAGCTGCCAGGGTCCCGACGGCCGCCAGCTTTTCGGTCTGGTGCATCGCGCGCTGGATGGCGTGGGTCTCGGTGATATCCTCACCGATCGTCATGACGTGGGAGATCTCGCTGCCGTCCACCCGCATCGGCAGACGCGAGGTTCGGTAGCGGCGTCCTTCGCTGCCGGACGCGACGTCCTGCTCGCTGCGATGCGTTTCGCCGGTGGCGAAGACGTTGTCGAATTCGGCCCGCAATGCCTCCGGCGGTTGCCGATGGAGGACCTCGGTCACCGGCCGTCCGATCACGTCCTCGCGGCGTAGGCCCTGGGTCCCGATCTCCCGGCGACGGTTCCAGAGCACGATCCGGTAGTCCCGATCAATCACGTAGAGGCCAACCGGCAGGGCGTCGATCGTCAGTCGATGCAGGCGCCGCTCGAGTCCACCGGTGTCGTCCTCGTTGATATCGAACACCGGCAGCACCGCGGCGATCAGCGAGGCGACCGCATCGAGGATCGGCCGCAGCTCGGCTGGGGCGCGGAGCGGGGCAACCACCTCCAGGACCGCGTGGCGCTCGCCGGTCCAGGGGATCGCCACGGCGAAGGCCGAGGCGGGTTCGGCTCCGCCATCGGTGACGGTGACCTCGTCCGTGCGCCGCTGGCCGGCCCGGAGTCGCACCTCGCTGGCGGGCAGCATGGTGCGCAAGTGCTCACAGAGATTGCGGAGCCGCTCGGTAGGTGGCGTGGCGCCCGTCAAGGTGCGCGCCGCGCCGGCGACGACGGCCAGCGGCGGCGGGAGCAGGCGGCCAGCGTCCTTCACGGGGCCGACCTTGCTCGCCATGGTCCGAACACCGCCTGCGCGATACGCCAGGTACGGTCGCGGTGCGCGATGGTGAGAAAATCCGTGGACTCGAATTCCCGGCCGTCGATGGCATTGACTGCCACCACGACGACCCGCGCGGTGGCCAAGGCCCCGTCGGGTCGGAGATCGACGCGAGAAATTCGCACCCCACCCTCCTCGTTCCGGCGTTCAGGCACCTCGATCAGGGTCCGGACCGGGACCAGGGCGACCCCGGAGACACCGTCAAGCAACACCGTGGCCGCCGGAAACACCGCGCGCGCGAGCTGGGCCTGATCCCGGTGGCCCACCGCTTGATAGAAGTTCGCCACCAGATCCCGCAGCGCGGAATCCTCCGGCCGCGACCCGCCCGGCGTACCATCTTCGAAGTGACACGAGGTAAGTACCAGCGCCGATAGAAGCAGGACCGGCAGCATTCGGCGACCGCCCATGGGGAGGAAGGTGGTGCCTCGCCTTCGCGGCG
>JANYAG010000006.1 GCA_025361465.1 Gemmatimonadota bacterium | reverse complement strand
GTCACCTTCGAGAAGTCGGCACGACTGCTGATCGTCACCGGCCCGAACATGGCCGGCAAGAGCACCATTCTCCGCCAGATCGGGCTCTGTGTCCTGCTGGCGCAGATGGGGTCGTATGTCCCGGCGATGAGTGCCCGGATCGGCGTGATCGACCGTCTCTTCACGCGCGTGGGGGCGAGTGATAACCTCGCCCGCGGCCAGTCGACCTTCATGGTCGAGATGAGCGAGACCAGCGCGATCCTTCACAACGCCACCTCGCGATCGCTGGTGCTGCTCGATGAAATCGGCCGCGGCACCAGTACCTACGACGGCGTCGCGATCGCCTGGGCCGTCTCCGAGCACCTGCACGACACCATCGGCTGCCGCACCATGTTCGCGACCCACTACCACGAATTGATGCAGCTCCCCGAGAAGCTGGCCCACGCGCGCAACCTCAACGTCGCCGTGCGCGAGGCGGGCGAGGGGATCGTCTTCCTGCATCGGCTCGAGCCCGGTGGCACCGACCGTTCCTACGGCATTCACGTTGCCGAGCTGGCCGGGCTTCCCGGCGCGGTGGTCCGCCGTGCCAAGGAAGTGCTCGGCACGCTCGAGACCGGGCACCGGGTGGTGCCGGGCGAAGCGCCGGGCGACTCCGATCCGAGCCAGCCCTCGCTCTTCGATCTCCCTCGTCCTGAGCGCAGCGAAGGACCTCAGCGGAGCGAAGGACCTCGGCGATCACGACCAGCCGCCAAACCGACGCCGGAACAGGTACAGGCCGCCGCCCTCTCGGCCCACCTCAAGCAGCTCGACACCGACCAGATGACGCCGATCCAGGCGCTGCAGGAACTCGCCCGCATCCGGGACGAGCTCGAAACTGAGTAGACAGGAGTCGCCCTGAGCAACGCGAAGGGCAAGCGTGGTGGCATTGAGCAAGCGTTCTGCGGTGGGCGGCGACGCATATCCTTCGCTTCGCTCAGGACGACACTTGACCGGAGGTCAGATGCGACGCGAGTTGTTTGCCCTGGTATTCTTCGCCGCGCCACTCGTCGGCCAGCAGGGCCCGAACCCCAAGGCGATGAAGGCCGCCCGGGCCATCGTGGCCGCCGACCTGATGCGCGACGTCGGCTTCCTCGCCTCGGACGAACTGATGGGACGGGCCACTCCCTCACCCGGCCTCGACGCCGCCGGCGCCTACATCAGCCGGCGCCTGAAGCAGCTCGGCATCAAGCCGATGGGCGACAGTGGCAGCTATCTCCAGCATTACACCATCGTCCGGGCCACCCTCGATACCGCGCAAACCTCGGTCTCGTTCGGGGCACAGCGCCTCGGCTGGGGTAACGACTTCCTGATCCAGTCCTTCCTGGCGCCGGGTGCCCGGGAGGGTCGCGTCGTCTATGTGGGCACCGGAATCCGGGCACCCAAGCGTGGGCTCGACCCCTACGCCGGGCTCGACCTCCGCGGGAAGTGGGTTCTGGTGCACGCCTCCCAGATCCGCCCGCGCAACGTCACCACCGACTCCCTCGGCGTCGTCGGCCTCGACTACACCACCGTCCTCGACGAGGCACGGACCCGAGGCGCCCTCGGCCTCCTGCTGATCCCCTCCGCGGCGAACCTCGTTGGCTGGAACGCCATGCGGGCCAGGGTACCGGTTGGGCGCGACCTGGACCCCTCGGTCGGGCGCGCCTATGCCCCCTATCCCCTGCCACAGGTGCTGCTGTCCTCGAGCGCCATCACCAGGCTCCTCGAAGGGGAACAGCTCTCCTCGGCCAGTGTCCTGTCCGCTGACTCCCTGCGCCAGTATCCCAAGCCGGTCGAACTCGGAGCCACCAAGACCCTGAAGGTGGAATTCTCCGCCTCGGTCACCCGGCTCCAGCCCTTCAACGTGGTCGGCCTGGTCGAAGGGTCTGATCCCAGGCTCCGCAACGAGTGGATCACCGTCTCCACCCACCTCGATGGTGCGGTGGGCCGGGGGACCACGGCGAGTGGCGACAGCATCTTCAACGCCGCCGATGACAACGGCACCGGGAGCGCGGGCAACATGAGTATCGCCCGCGCCCTCATGGCCGGTCCCCGCCCTCGACGATCCGTTCTCCTGGTCTGGGATTCAGGTGAAGAAACCGGTCTCTGGGGTTCCCGTTTCCTGGCCTATGGTCCGCTGGCCGACACGGTGGTCGCTCACTTCACCGTCGACATGATCGGCCGGACCAAGGCACCGGGGAGCAGTGTCGCGGGCGAGGAGGAATTGAGTGGTCCCGGGGAGGTGTTTGTGTCGGGTCCGGGGGTGCTCAGCACGGTGCTCGATTCGGCCCTGGCGAGGGTCTCCCGCGACTACAACTTCATCCACTTCGACCGTCGTTTCGAGGACCCGAAACACGAGTTCTTCTACCCCCGAACCGACGCCGCTCCGTACATCGAACGGGGCATCGCGTATGTCGAATTCTTCACCGGCCTGCATGCCGATTATCACCGCCAGACTGACGAGGTTTCGAAGCTCGATCCAGTGAAGTTCGAGGCGGTCACCCGAACCGTGTATGCGACGTTGTGGACCGTGGCCGACGGGCTCGCGCGGCCTCGGATCGACAAGCCGGTGCCCCCGGTCCTCTGGTTCATGACGCCGCGGTAGGGGAACCGGGTGGGGCGGCCCGTGAGTCGCCCCTACCCCAGGATCACCGGCACCTCGTACCGCTCAAAGATCCGGTCCCGGGTCACCAGGGTGAGCCCCTCCTGAAGCGCTTGTGCCACCAGCAGTCGATCGAATGGGTCGCGGTGGTGCCAGGGGAGGGTGGCGACGAGTTCCGCGTGCCTCAGATGCACTGGCAGTTCAATGAACCCGGAGGCCGCCATGGCCTGACTCACGGTGCGCCCCGTCCGGAGCTTCCCGAGCGAGCTCTTGATCGCCACCTCCCAGCCGGTAACTGCACTGACGCAGACTTGCTCAGCCTCCTCAATCAGCGCAATTGTCTGTGGGCGCAGGCCGGTCCCGTCCCCCCACCAGAGCATGATATGGGTATCGAGGAGTAGCCTCATTCTTCTGGTGGCGCCCCGAACTCCCGAAGGATGTATTCCGGCAGCGGATCGTCGAAGTCGGGGGCGATGAACCACAGCCCTTTCTCCTGTCCCGGGACCCGTTTGGATTTCGCCGGAAGGGGCGTCAATCGGGCCATCGGTTTCCCCGACTTGGTGATCACGATTTCCTCTCCGTTTGCGGCGCGCTCGACCAGCGCCGAGAGGTGAGTCTTGGCGTCGTAGAGCGAGACGGTTTCGTGCACCTGCGGGAGCTGTTTCTTCTTTGGCATCTTCCCTCCAGGTGGAGAATAGCGCTTCTTGACCAAATTGGTCAATCATTCCAACGCGACGTGGTACCAGGAGACCTATAACCACCCGACAATCCACTCCGTCGTTCTGATCACAACAACCAATCAATTGGCGTAATATTCCACTGTTGCTACTGCTTGCAGTAACCACCAAAATACATTATGATGGTTACATGGTCAGCACGCATCAGTCGGTCGGTGGCACTGCCTGCCTCGACTTTATCAACACGAAATTCGACCCAGAATCGCTCTTCGGCGAGGTACCGGCGTCCCCAAAATCACTGGGTGCTGCTCGCCGTTTTCACCGCGCGCTGCAGCGCCTGCTGACCGCCGAAGCGAAGGGCGCCGGCGGCTCGGATCGCGACCTCGCAACCCTCAATCGCGTCCTCTCCCAGGCCGGAAAGAGTCGCGGAATTCTGCCCACGGTTCGGGGGTATGGCTGGGGCTTTCTTGACGACTCGGCGGGGCTCGCGAGGGTGCTCTGGCCGGTGGCGTTTTCGGCGGCCAGGTTGCTCGAGGGAACCGACCTCGAACACCTGAAAGCGTGTGGTGGTTGCGGTCGGCTCTTCCTCGACGCCTCCCGGAATCACTCCCGTCGCTGGTGCGACATGGACGGGTGCGGCAACCGCGAAAAACAGCGGCGGTGGCGGGAGGGGAAATAGCCCCGAGCGACCTCTCCACCGTCGCATTCCTTGCGTGATTTCACCCCTTTGTGCGGCGCCCTGGGTACCGTCCTGACGTCTCCCTTGATACGGTATTATGTACCATTGTACAATTACCGAATCGAGGAGGACCTTTGGAATGGTGATCGACACATCGGCACTGCTAGCGGTGCTGCTTGAGGAGCCGGAGCGCCCTACCCTGATCGCAGTCACGGCAGGTGCTGTGCTCTTCGCTCCGGCGTCGCTGCCCTGGGAAATCGGCAATGCCCTGGTCGCAGCAATCCGGCGCAAGCGGTTGACGGTCGCCGAGGCGCAGAGGGCCTGGGACTCCTACGAGTCGATCCCGCTCCGCTTGGTTGAGGTCGACATCGGCAAGGCATTGGTGGTGGCGACCGAGCTGGGCCTGTATGCCTACGACGCCTACATGCTCGGATTGGCACGGGCGCGCGGCCTGCCAGTCCTCACGCTTGATACGGAGCTCAGCGCCGCAGCCAAGATGAGCGGTATCACCGTTGTGGAGATCTGAGATGAAGACCTACACCTATTCCGAGGCTCGCCAGCGACTGGCCACCCTGCTGGACCAGGCCCGCCGAGAAGGGCGGGTCCAGATCCGCCGCCAGGACGGATCCACGTTCGTGCTGCAGCCCGTGGTGGCCGATCGGTCGCCGCTGGATGTCCCAGGTGTGCGAAGTAAGTTTCGGCGTGGCGAGTTGACCGAGCTGGTGCGAGAGGAGCGTGCACGGTCGGGGGAGCGCGCTGTGGAGGCTCTCGCGACGCCGCGCCCGCAGCGAAAGGGCTAATCAAAGGGGATTGAAGTGGCGCCGCGACCAGCGGCTTACCTCGGCTTGCATTCCTTCCAGATTCTCGCAATCAGCTGGGCCGGCCGGCCAAGCGACGCCGCGGTGAGAAGGTCCGGGCCGCTCACCCGAAACCATGTCTCCGGCAAGCCGCCGCCGTCATTGCGGAGCATCCCACTCTGCGTCCCGGGGGTGAGCGAAATGGTGGTCCGCGGCCGCGCGGGTGGGGTATCGGGGCTGCCTTCCTTGGGGGTGAAGAAGTCGCCGCGCATGTCGGAGTAACTGATCGCGTTACCATCGGCATCGTAGATCACGCTGACCATTCGTTCGGGTTTCGATCGCTTCGAGGGGGCGAAGAACATCACCAGGGCGATCGATCCGGTGGAAAGCGTCCCCCGCTGCATGATGCCGCAGCGACCGGCGCTGGTAATGGCCCGGACTGCCGGCACGAACTCCTCGACCTCGATGGTCCTGAGTTGATCTGCGGGGATGGCCCGCCGCACCGCCGGGACGATCGTGGGTGCCTCGCCGGCCAGCGGATCAAGGTCGACTCGGATTGAAGCACTGAACGACCATCTCCGTCCTGCCGTGAAGCGCTGCACCTTCATCCCGACCACGGTCTTCCCGGGTTCGATCACCAGGTGGACGGGGTAGTCGGTGCAGCTCTCGCGGGTGTTCACACAGCCGATCAGCGTGATCACCGAGACGGTCTGGGTGCGCGTCGCGTCGTTGCGGAGGTAGAGCTGGGCCGAGCCGCCGTCGGAGGAGCGGACCTGCCAGCTGCGCACTGGGGCGCCCGGCTGGGGTGCGGGGCCCACGTGGGTGGCACAGCCGGCACAGACGAGCCAGGCCAGGACGGCGAGTCGGTTGGGGCGCAACATGGGGTCTGCCTCGGTGGGATCGGCGGGGGGGCCGGACTCAATCTACAGTGAAACCCGCAGCTCTCTAATGGCGGTGTTCTGGAAAGTCGACCATTGTTGCCTACAGCATATATATGCTGTATAGTGTATACCATGAAGCGTACCACGATGTTCTTCGACGAGGAGCTCCTGGTGAAGCTCCGTCGCCGCGCCCGGGAGGAGGGGGTCAGTTACGCCACCCTCGTGCGTGAAGCGCTGACGCGCTATCTCGCCGCGCCGATGACGGGAGGTGGTGTCCCGTCTATTGCCGGGAAATTCGCCAGCGGCACATCCGACTCAGCGTCCCGAGTCGATGAACTCCTCTGGCGCGACCCGCACCTGTGACCACCGTTGCCGACACCGGTGCACTGTATGCCCTGATCGACGCGAGCGACGCTTGGCATGCGCGGGTGCTGGGGTGTTGGCAGACCAATCCCTCGCCCGTGGTCGTTCCCGTCACCGTGATCCCGGAACTCACCTGGCTCCTGCAGACCCGGATCGGTCCCGCCGCCGAGGCGGCTTTCATTCGTGGGGTGGTTGACGGGGAGTTCACCGTCAAACAGCTCGAAGCCGCCGATATCATCCGTGCCGCCGAACTCCTGGAACGCTACGCCGACCTCCCGCTCGGCTTCACCGACGCGAGCATCGTGGCGGTGGCGGAGCGGCTCGAGGTGCGCGCGATCCTCACCACCGATCGCCGGCACTTCGGCGTGGTGCAGCCGCGAAAGGGGAGGTTCGTGCTGGTGCCGTGAGGAGCCATCGTCTCCTCGTCGGCGGTGTTCACGGATGGTGGCAAGGGCTGGCGCAAAGGATAGTGATCGACTGACTGCCCATGCTGGAACTCATCGAGACCGCTCCACGAGCGCTACATATGATCTGCACGCACCATCCGCAACGACAAGCGGATGGGCACACCCACATCCACAACCGGCCTTTCAATTGGTCACGGTGAGTCGTCGCTCCCGAGAGCTCGCGACATTCTCGATTGCATCGCGTATGCTGACCACTATTCGGTATGCCCCAGCTTCAAGCTCACGCAGCACCAGTTCCCGCCGCACGTCCTGCATGACCCCAGTGGCCGGCTCGGAGAAGCTGATCGCGAGCCTGGGCTGCTTCGGTTTGCCCTGGATATCCCAGATCTCGATCCGCGTGTCGAGCACGTGACCCAGCACGGCACCCACGAGGGTGTAGTTGAGCACCGCCACGTCGCTCTTCCGCCACGCTCCGGTGGGGTTCAACTCCACCAGGATGCCGCGCGCGTTCTTCCAGGTGAGCCCACTCCCCTTACGCCCCAAGATGGGATCACTCACGGTGAGTGTGGGCGCATCGAGCGCAATCACCGGCACCTCGCGCAGCATGCGGCCGGTACCGGCCCGGCCACCCATACTGGACACGACGATGTCGATACTCCAGACACCCGTGGGTGAAGGCACGAGGGCCCAGCTGCTCACCTGGCTGCCGGGGAGCGGCGGAGCAGCGGTCGGCCACGTGCGCACGGTATCGAGCCCAGCCACGATGACACCCTTCGCCGAGTCGCCAACCGAGCTCCTCAGGCGCACACCCAGCATCCGCGTGGTATCACGGACCTTGGCGCTGGGAACGAGTCGCTCCACGGGCACGGAGGTGACGACCAGCATCCCCCCGCCAGGAATCCCGTAGGCTTGCAGCACGGCACCGAGCGAATCCGAGAAGGTCTCCCGATTGGCTTCACTGCGCTCGGCCAATTCGCGCATCCGAGTGTAGTCGATTCGAATTCGGTTGGCCTGGTTCTTCCAGGGAGGAGTTGGAAGCGTCCCCGCCCCCAGGTTCCTCGCTGTCATCATTGAGATCTCCACCGACCCAGCGAGGGAACACAATCGCGGATCGAGCTGACAGACGGCCATGAGATCGCCGACTGGGTAGTTCCGACCCAGCATGCCGTACTTCATCAGGATCACCGGCGGCTTTCTCGGGTCCTTGTCCACTTTTGCACCGGGGCGGGAGAAGCCCACCATAGTTGGACCGTCCGGAGTGATCCAGGTCAGGTTCTCCCCGCTACCTGCCGTGACACCGGGCAGCGTGCTCTGCGCGGTGGGTAGACCCAGCCGCATGACCAGCCGGCCCCGGTCGTCGAGAATGCGGCTCAGGGGGTTCAACCGGTTGCTGTAGATGAGTTCTGATTGCGCGTCATCAATCGGGAACTTGGCGTCTCCGTCGTTGTAGTCGAATCCCGCCACGTCACCCGTGGTCATCGCCAGCGCGACACTGCCGTCCAGATCCCAGCGGTAGTCGCGGAGCGCGGCGCGCCAGCGAGCAAAGTGTTCGGGAAGCCGAGTCCCGGCCGGTCGACCATCCCGGAAGTCGCGCCGGGTCCAGAAGGCCCGCAGCCACGCTTCCTGGGCGTGGCCATCGGCGGGGAGCCTTCGCCACTCAGCCAGCTCCTCGGTGCGCGCAATCCACGACAGGTCCCGAGTGAATGTGGCCACATCGTCGGAAGACGCGATCGCACGCGCCCCCTGATAGTACGCCTCGATGCCGGCGACATTGCGCCCTCGGGCAAACTCTAGTTCGGCACGCAAGTGGGACTTGACCGCCGGTGACACTTGGGCGGCACTGAGTGCCGTCAAGGCGATGGTGGCAGAGTCGGGCGAACCTACTTCCAGCTCGAGACCAAACCAGGCAAGACCGAGCGCCGTTGGGAGCGCAGCGGTGCGCCTAGCAAGTGCTCGCAGGTGCGCCAGCTCCCTCCCTGGTGCGAGCCAGAGATAGGGGTAGGGCGTGAGCTGCTCCATCCGCGAGGCGCTCCACACGTCCCCGCTGTCATCGGCCAAGGCCTGGCGGAGGATACGGACGGCCGGCCGACGCCAGTCCATCTCGCGCTTGGTCGGCCTGTTCTCGGGGGGCGAGATGGGCTCCGCCAGAATCAGCGCGAGGCTGGCGACGCGATGCGCAATGTCGCCCTGGAGTTTTCGTTCGTTCGCGGAGATGAGGAGGGGACGGGTGATGGATTCGATGCGCCGACGAACCGACTCATCACCATTCTGCAGCCGGGCCGCCAGGGAATCCACCTCCTTGGGCACCGTTTGCGCGCCCAGACCGAACGCCCAGAGCAGCGTAACACATCCGAGACAAAGGGCTCGCATTCCGTGCCCTCCCCTCTTTACCGTGGCAAACCCTCTTGCACAAATCATCCAAAGACCTCAATTGGAGGGGTGAAACGCCTCTTCAGCGCGCGCCACTGCGGCCGTGCCTGTCGACCTACCCGACGCGTTCGATTCGATAGGCCGCGATCTTGACAATACCTTCATCATCGCGCGATTGCAGCCAAACAGTGTTGCGACCGAAGCGCATCGCCCAGAGTTGCCTTCGGCCCGCACCGAGTGTGAGTCGACCAGTCATTTGACCCGAGCTGTCGAAATGCACCCACGATTCCGGGGCTCCGGCCTTCTCGCGAACCATCAGGAGCCAAGTACCACCGAAGTCGTCCAACATGCACCGCTCGAAGGCTGGTCTGGTCAATCGATGCGGCCGACTCTCCAATCGGGCGATTCTGACCCGCGCCTCATCAGGCGACACATTTGCCGGAATTGTGGCCTGAATCCCCTCTCGAACCTCTCGTTCTGAAATCGCTTTCAGGGCATCGGCCGTTCGCACTGTCAATCGATTAGTACCGGCGAGGTCGAATGAGCGCACTTCGCTCGTCTTCGCCTCGGAAACTACAAAGCGTTGTCCCCTAGCGGAGACGACCTCGCCGTGGTACTGCAGGAAGTCCACTCCCTCGATGGAGAGATTTCCGAGATGCTTCGCCTCTGTTCCATCCAACCGAAGCCTGGCCACGTCGACCGCTGGATACCCATCTACCCCCTGATCGGGCCGTAGAGTCTGTACCAAGAAGGTGCCATCAGAGAAACAGGCATCCGTGAACGGACTGCCATACTCCTCTGGGATGACGCGGGCGACCTCTCCTCCTGCATCAAGGACCACAATGCGGCGGTTGCCCTCATCGCCCACCACGATGGAGTCTCCCCGCGTGTGACAGAGCGTTCGGATATGTCGGAAGTCGCCCGGCCCACTGCCTTCTCCTCCAACCACTGCCATGAGACCGCCGTCACTGGAAAAGACCAGTAGACGCGTCCCATCGCTCACAACAAGTCGTCCGTTGTCCAGTTGGACCACGGCATGTGGCACACTCGGATTCAGCTCTGTTGGCTGCTCGCTGCTGCTTCCTCCGAAAGTGTAGTTCGAGAGTGGAACCAACCTCCAAGCGTCCGCCGCGTTCTTCAGTGAAACGTTATACACAATGCGAACTTCGCCGCTGTCACTCATCACCGGCGCGTTTCGCGGCGCGGTTGCCTTTTGGCAGCCTGGGATTCCCGATGCCGCGATGATCACAACGCCCACCGCTGTCCGGAGCCGAGCGCGGAGGTGATGCAGCCTCGATTTCATCGGGGATCCCCGGCCCGGGCGTCATACTTCATCAGAGACATCCGAAGGACTGGTGCGCACCGTCCACCAACCGGTGTATGTCATACGGGAACACCAGCCACTGCGCTGACGAACCAACGAGGCTCAGTCGCCGAATGCTCTCGGTGCGGCCGGTGAGCCCTTTGTAGGGTCGAGATTAACATACAACTCGCCGGTCGCTCTTAGAGGCAATGCCGCCTGCCCTATGCGATTTAGTATTCGCAACGGACGGCGTAACCACTGCATCCACTATAGGGCGGGGCTTCTCCGCATGTGGCTAGCAGCAGCTGGGCCGTACAGTGGAAAGCATTCCAGCATTGCATATAGTAAGGCTCATTATACCCATTACAGTCTGGATCGCTAGAGCAAATCCATTGTGTTGTCCCGTAGCAGCTTCCTCCCGTTGCTTCCAATGGCGAAGCGAGACTCCCGGCAAGGATCGTGAGGGCGGAAAGCCCGGTTAGAATCGTTCGGTTGATCCGCATTTGTTTGTACTCCAGAACAGGGTTTGTACCAGGACGCGGTCCAAATGGCTTAGGGACGCTGTCGAGTGGCAGCGCGGCTACATGGTGGTCTTGTGCTTAAGGAGTCCGACGATCGCATCATGCAGGCGTGTGCTGTCTGGGGCGCGTTTGTACAACAGGTTGTTGACAAGAACCGTTGGCGTCCCTTCCCCTCCCAATTTCTTCACGGCCGCAATGTCGGTGTCGATCGATAGAACTCCTCCCGGCGTTGAGACACAACCGTCGAATTGATCCAAGTCCTCCACTCCACTTTGCTGCGCAAACCTCCGATAGGGCTTCAGCCCCAGTGAATCTTGTTCAGTGTAAGCCAGTGAGTAGAATGACTCGAACCTCCCTTGGGCCCCAGCACACTCTGCCGCTCGAGCGGTGGGGTAAGCGAACTTATGGTACGACAGCGGCCAGTGCCTGAAGACAATGGTCACCTGATCACCAAACTCCTTCTTGATGGCGGGCAGGACCTGAGTGGCAAAGGCCCGACAGCCCGGACACTCGAAGTCGGCGAACTCGACGATCGTGACCGCAGCATTTGGCGGCCCAAACCGGTGGCCAACTCGCGAGTACTGCTGCCAACCCTCGACCTTGATCGGCTCATGGCTCACGGCGGCCCCCTCCGTGCCTGTCCTCCGCGAGGAGAATTCCCTCCGGACCGTAATGATGGCCATGGTGGCCGCACTGAGGACCGCAACAACGACAAGCAGGTTCGCGGCAAGTTCCTTTAGTGATTTCAACTCGATCATGTCATCGCGGGCAGGGCACTGCGTTCTTCAGGAGGGTGGGTGAGAGTACGTGTTCAAGGAGACCGGGGCAATCACCCATTCACCCCTCCCCCGTTTGGGGCTCCCCCCTCCCGGTCCTCCCGGCGCACCTCGCCCCACAACACCGCCAGGAACACCCGGTCGTGGATGCCCGTGCGCTCGAACAGCTGCGTGAAGTGGCGCTTCACGGTCTCCGGGGCGATGCCCATGTGCTGCCCGATGGCGTGATTGCATGTGACGCCGGCAACCAGCGCATCGAGGATGCTGGACTTGCGGTGACCGCGGGAGACGACGTGCCGCAACCGCGCGCGCAACGCCGCGCGGATCGGTGTGGCGGACGGCCCGTTCTCGTTCGGTTGCTCGGAGGATCCTGACACAAATGCACCCTGACGGTAGTGAGTGGCGCGGCCTTACCCGATTTCCTCGGAAGGCGGAACTCCACAAGATCGACACCCACCGTCATTTCAGCGTTATTTGTGACTCCGGCACAAATCCCGACAAAACCAGTCACTGGGCCGCAAGCGTGTCTGGGCTGCGGTGACGCGAGCGCCCCCGTCGGGGCGCACCGCTACGCCGCGGCGACCTGCATCCCACCGCCGTTCTGGTGTCGGTTGGAGACCTGCCGGCGAGTGCTCGCCTTATGGCAGCAGGGTGTGGCCTTGTGGTTGGCGTTGCTACGGCACCGCACATGACCGCAGTAGGAGTCGACACTCCCTTCGGTGATCTCGAGACCCTGATTCGCACCAAGCAAACGAGGCGGTTTCAGGATCTGGCCGATGTCGAGAATCTCGAGATGATCAATCGAGCCACGTTCGAGCCAGCGCCCGGTGGTGGTGTCCCACCGATTGCCGGGAAGTTCGCCAGCGGCATACCTGACACCGCGTCGCGGGTGGACGACCTGCTCTCGCGCAACCCGCCCCGGTGACCGTTGTCTCCCAACCCATGAACCGCTGCGTCGAGCTACCGCAATCGAATCATCGCCGAGCGGCGATCGATTGGCCTCCCTGCGCGGTTGACAAGCTGGACCTCGATTCGATAGCTCCCCTTGTTCAGCTTTGAGAGGGCGAGCTCGCGACTGACACCCTGCACCCCGGGTTGCAACGACAGTGGCATTTGCAATCTTAGGCTCGACCTACCTCGGCCCTTTCTGCCACTGATCTGGTAGACGGCAATCACCGCGTTCAGCACTTGAGCGGACTCGTCGTTGCGCGCTTGGAAAAAGAGTGAGGCCGGCTGTCCACGATTGATCTCACCCGTGCTGGTCACGGCGACCTGCTCCCCATTGGGCAGTTCCACCTGCGCGCCGGATACGGGAGCAATGATGATATCCGACAGTGCGATACTACTCCCCCGCAGGGGTTCGCTCTGGTCGTCAAACGCGCCGCCGCGCGGTTCATGTCGCTTCGTGCCCACCAGCAAGCTCCAGGAACTCCGTCCCGAGGTGGCTCTGGTCACCACTGCGCCCACGACGGTATCTCCACGGGAGCGCGGTCCGGGCCGGGAGGGCTGTCGGATAAAGGTGGTATCCCGCCACTCAAGGCTCTCTCCGCCCGATTGACGAACCGTCAGGATCAGGGGGGTCGCTGCAGCGGCGGTTCCGGTAACCGAATACGCCGTGATCGCCTCGGGCTCTCCCGTGGTGCGGTTCCAGAGGAGGTACTGAGACGCGACCACGCCGAGCAGGGGGGTCTCCTGTGCCCGAATATCCGCGCCACACCTCGGGCCAGGGTCATGGGGAATGCAACTTCGAAAGGCGGAACCCCAGTAGGTGATACCCCTGAAGTGCTGCACCACACCGGTATCGACCGAGATCCATAAGTGCCGACCCGACGCTACCTTGGCGCGGCGACGGACCCAATCAAGCAGCCTGCTGTCCGGGAGCTCAAGCCACTCGGCGCGCTCAGACCGGGCCATTGCATAGCCAGAATTCACGGCGTCCGAAGTGGTGCCATAAGTGGTCCGGTGGCCGGGTACCTCGTCGAGTCCTGGCATCAGGTGCCAGCCGAGGTCCGAGCGAGATCCGGCGTCATGGGCGGAATGAGCAGCCAACTGGAACCAACGGATCACGGATTCGCCGTCGGAACTCTGCGAGGCGATCCATGCGAGCATCAGAAGGTGCCAGGTGGAGTCGCGGCCTGCCGACAGCGCCCGGACACTGCACTCGTGGGCGACTGCGAGGTTTTCCAAATCCACCTGCAGTGATGCACAGGCGCGGAAGAGATGGGCCGAAGCGGTGGGCGCGGATGTCGCCGAGTCTACGAGATCGGCTGCACGCCGGAGAACGCCGTTGCCACGGTCGCCGGGCGGGCCATCCCAAGGCCCGGGCGGACCATCCGACCGAGGCGGTACAAAGCGTTGGGCGTCGATGAGGGCGAGTGTGGCAATCAGTTCCACCAGAACCTGATCGCGCGGGCGCTCCCACTGGAGAACGAGAGCAGCTTCGAGGAGACCATACTCGCCCGAGTCGCTGGCCCATTTGGCCGCGATCTGGCGCCGAGGAGCCGAGCGTGAGCGAAGTCGATCTGAAAGGCACACAAATGGATTGGTGACCACCGGCGGCGTAATCGCATCAGCGGTTTGGCGGCCAGAGTCCTCTGTCGGTCCGAATGATGACAACCGCTGACAGAGTTCGGCAGCTCTGCGCGTCAGGATCCCGACCCCATCGCGCTGCACGAAACTGCCGCGGAAGTCGATCCTGCGCGCGGTATCTTGAGGAAAGTTGGCCGCCTGCAGCAGCAGCATCGCGGCAACGAACATTGAGCCCACCGATGGGAAGTAATCCAACGATCAACCGGGCCAGCTCACCCGAAAGCGTATCACCGACTCGAGTCCATCCGGATCAGACATCACACACCAGATCTTCTCCCGGCTGGCTTGACGCAACTCCGTATCCCGGGGCAATTCCAGTGTTGCAATTTCTTTGCCTGTTCGATCAAGAATCCTCCAGGAGTGTTCCTGACCATCCGTCCAACTTTCCAGCCAAATTGTGCCATCCATGCCGATTAAGATGCGGCGAAAAGCGGGATACCGCTTCGGCAAATCGGCCCCCTTGAGGGCCCTCTCGGCTTCCGGAGGCATGATGGCCGATCTCGCCGTGATCACACTGTCCAACTTAGACTTCGGAATAGGGGCCCCTATCGCGTTGATTTTACGACTGAATATGGTGTCACCAATACTGGACGTCACTGTAAGCCGAAGCGTGGTGGATGAGATCTGCGACGCGAACCCAAGCCAGGAACCATCGGTCGAGACGCCTAGAGGAAGCTGGAGGCAAAACGGTATCTGGACCTGGCCTTGGCCTCGGCCCGCAGGATAGGGCACGCTACACTCCCGCAGTTCTTGCCAACCAGATACTCGCACAAATCGTCCGTCTCGGTCCAGCTGAACAATCGGTCTTGCCGACGTGCCCGTCCGGGAAGCGTTATCGCCCTGATGAACCGCACCGTGAGGGGTCGATCCGGAGACCAGCGTGGAACCACCAGAAATCACGGCCAGGAGATAGAGGAGTCCTAGTTGTGGCGATTCTACTCCTCGATTCACTGCAGGGAGAATTCGGGTCACCAGCACCTCCGACCGCAGCAGACGGTGGGTCGGCGATACATACGTAAGCCTGTTGTTCTGATAGTCTGCCACCCACAATGTGTCGCCGAGGTAGCCACTCGCCCCGAAAGACCGAAACTCACCGGGGCCAGCTCCCCGTGTGCCAAACACCCCTGACGGTGCGCCCGTGCTCGAGAAGAACCTGACGTTGTGATCGGTTGGTTGAGTCACCGCAATCTCACCCCCCTTGGTCACAAGGACGGCGCCGATCGGGCTCAAATCCATGGCGACCGCATCAATGACGGCCTCCTTGATCACCTGCAGCTTCACGGGGAATGTTTGAGCGTCACCCGTCGCAGCCAGGGCGGTGAATAGCGGTACCACAAGTGCCAGTACCCCAAGGCGTGGGTTGTCCATCCTCGCGCTCCTTTGTCGAGAGACGAGTCCGTCGGTTTCCTAAAGCCACCAAGGCGCCATTGGCCTTGCCAATGACGCCCCGGTAGGAGCGGCACGCTCCCATGGTCCGGAATGAACCCCGGCGCAAGAAGGGGGCGTCAGCCGAGCGGGCTCCAGTAGCACCGGACCTGATTACCAGTAGGACAGGATCCGTCGGACTCGCAAACCGCAAAGTAGACCGCCCCGGAACATTGCTTCTGGTGCAGAATAATCGATTCGCAAACGGTCTGTGCACCGAACTCGGCGCAGTCCCCTTCACCCTGTTCACAGTACATGTTGAGGCCGGGGTTGACGCCGCACTGCTGGGAATCCGCGTTTGCAGTTCGCCAGTCAAGGCCGATGGCGGAAACGATGGCCGCCGCCACAATTATCGATCGCGCGTGTTTCATTTCTCTCTCCCTCGTGATGGTGGTGTTCTTGGTCCTCAACGGTTTCTCCGGACCGCACAAGCACGGTCAGCGGCCCCGCCGACCCACTAGTTCTTTGGCCCTGACGCGAGAGCTTCCGTGATGTACCGGTCCAGATCTGCGCCGCTAGGTGCACCGACGAGCATGAGCCCATTGACGAGGATGGTCGGTGTGCCGTGAGCTTCGAGCGATTTCGCCTCACTGATGTCGCTCTCGATCAGAGGCACTGGGCCAGGTGTGGTGTTGCATGCCTTGAACGCTCGCAGGTCGGCAACCCCCGCAGAGGCTGCAAAGTCTTCGAACGGTTTCAACCCGATCGAGTCCTGCTTGTCATACAAGAGTTGCCGGTACTCTTGGAAGCGCCCTTGCGCCGCCGCACACTCGGCAGCTCGGGCTGCAGGATAAGCAAGCCGATGAATCGTCAATGGCCAGTGCTTGTAGACCACCGCGACTTGCCCAGGGTATTTCGACACAATACTCCTGAAAGGGCCGCGATTGAACACTCCACATACGGGACATTCGAAGTCCTCGAATTCCACGATTGTCACCACCGCAGAATCAGGACCAACGCGATGTCCGTTCTCTGTGTAGGTTCTCCAGTTTGTGATCCGGCGTTGTTCGCGAGGTATACTCGGGTTGACGGCTCGACCGGAGGAAAACAACTCGCGTCGCACGGTCAGGCCTGCAATCACAACCAACGAGATCACCGCGACCCCGAATAGGAAGTTCGAAACCGTCTCCCGAGCCGCCATGAGAACCACTACCGGTCGAAGTCAAGCAAAGCAGAGATGCAACGAGGTGCACGGTGAAAAACGGTGAGATGCTCCCATCTCGCAATCACCCATTCACCCCTCCCCTGTTTGGGACCCCCCGTTTCGGTCCTCTCCCCGCACCTCGCACCAGAGCACCGCGACGAACACGCGGTCGTGAATGCCGGTGCGTTCGAAGAGCTGCGTGAAATGCCGTTTCACTGTCTCAGTGGAGATCTTGAGATGCGCGGCGATCGCCTCGCTGGTGGTGATGCCGGCCACCAGCGCATCGAGAATTCGGGGCTTGCAGTCGCTATGGGCGACAGCCTCCCGCAACCAGGTACGCAACTCCGCACGCGTCGGCACGGGTCGCTTGCCGTGGGGTGGTTGCCCGACAGGAGAGTCTGGCACTGATACGCTCAGCAGCTCCGGTGTAGCCAGATCCATCAGGAATACTACGGATCCACAACTTCTACCCCCCCCCCCGGATGATGTCAACCAAGACGATTCGACTCCTGATTCCGCGCACCCTCCCCCAACCCGCCCCCGCATTACCTTGCACCCGTGCCCCGCAAGCTCCTGTCCACCCTTGTGTTGGCGGCCCTCGCCTGCGGCCGGAAGACCCCGCCCGACGCGGACGTCACCCCCGCCGTGCGCCTCACCAGCAAGACCGATATCCCCTACCC
Source organism: Gemmatimonadota bacterium (assembly GCA_025361465.1). Taxonomy (GTDB): domain Bacteria; phylum Gemmatimonadota; class Gemmatimonadetes; order Gemmatimonadales; family GWC2-71-9; genus Palsa-1233. The sequence goes on along the minus strand of JANYAG010000006.1, from coordinate 776 downwards.
GCCCGAGCTCTTCGCCCGGCGGATTGAGGGACAGGTCATGCTCTACCTCTTTGTCGATTCGACCGGGGCGATCGTGAATGACTCGACCCGCATCGCCAAGTCGAGCGGCCAGGCGGCCTTTGATGCGGCTGCGCTCGAGGCCGCGCCACACCTCCGCTTCACCCCGGCACACCGCGGCGCCGTGCCGGTGGCAGCACCGATCCAGGTCCCCATCATCTTCTCGCTCCCCGACTCTGTCTCGAAGGCGAAATGACCCTGCCCCACCAGCTCCCCTACGCCTCGGTACTCGAAACCATCGGCTGGACCCCGCTGATCCGCCTGTCGCGGATCACCCGCGGCATCCGCACCCCGATCTACGGCAAGGCCGAATACACCAACCCGGGCGGGTCGGTGAAGGACCGCATCGGCCTGGCCATCATCGAGGGAGCCGAGCGCTCTGGCGATCTCAAGACGGGCGGGGTCGTGGTCGAGGCCACCAGCGGCAACACCGGCGTCGGTCTCGCCGTGGCCGCCGCCATCAAGGGCTATCGCTGCATCTTCACCCTGCCCGACAAGATGTCGCAGGAGAAGGTCCGCCTGCTCAAGGCGTATGGTGCCGAAGTGGTGATCACCCCGACCGCGGTGCCGCCGGATCATCCCGAGAACTACCTGATGAAGGCGAAGCAGATCGTCCACGACACACCGGGTGCGATCTTCGCCAATCAGTTCTTCAACCAGCTCAACCCCGAAGCCCACTACGCCACCACCGGTCCCGAGGTCTGGACCCAGACCGGCGG
>JANYAG010000355.1 GCA_025361465.1 Gemmatimonadota bacterium | reverse complement strand
GGATCTTCGAGCCGTTCTACTCGACCAAGGGGATGAAGGGGAACGGCCTGGGACTGGCCGTGATCTGGGGGATCGTCGACAACCACGATGGCACGATCTCGGTCGCCAGCGAAGTGGGCGTCGGCACCACGTTCGTGATCCGGATCCCGGTCGAGCCATGAAGACCGAGCGCGACATCCTCGTGGTGGATGACGAAGAGGTCATCACGCAGGCCGTGGTCCGGGTCTGCAGCGCCGAGGGGATGTCCGTCGATGTGGCCAAGAGCGCGGCCGCCGCGACCGCTCGGCTCGAGCGAAACAGTTATCGCCTGATTGTCTGCGACGTGATGATGGCCGACGTTGACGGTTTCCAGTTCCTGGCCGACCTGATGCACCAGCGTATCCGCACCCCCGTCATCATGTCGACAGGCATGGCCACGATGGAGAACGCGGTCAAGGCGCTCTATTCCGGGGCCATCGACTTCATCCCGAAGCCCTTCACCGCCGATGAACTGCTCGCCGCGGTGCGGCGGGGCCTCAACTACGGCAAGCTGCAGGAAGCGGCGACGGCGGCAAGTGCCGACGCACGCCCCTCCTCGCTGGCCTTTGTGCCCTGCCCGCCGAAGTACTACCGCCTGGGGTACACCAGCTGGCTGGCGGTGGAGGGATCGGGCATGGTGTTGCTCGGGGTCACCGATCTGTTCGTGAAGACCATCGACGCGGTGCAGGGGATTGTGCTTTGCAGCCCCGGGGAAGAGGTGATCCAGGGCAGCGGGTGCGCCACGATCACGGCCGTCGATGGCCTGGACCACGGGGTCCTCAGCCCGGTCAGCGGCCGGATTCTCGAGGTGAACCACGCGCTCGTGGCGGCGCCCACCGTGATGGAACGCGATCCCTATTTCGAAGGCTGGCTCTACCGGGTGCTGCCCTCAGAGCTGGAGTACGACCTGCAGCACCTGACCTCATGCAGCTCGGACCGAATGTGAGGCGTCTTTTTCGTGAAGGAGCGTTGTCATGCCAATCCTGCTGATGTTCGTGTCCGTCGTGCTGTTCGTGCTGGCCGATCTGGCCGTGCGCTCGGTCACGCAGAAGTTGAGCGAGAAGAACAAGCGGCGCGAACGCGAGGAAGCTCTTGCGGTGAGCCTCACGCTTGACGTCTCGCGCGAGGCCCCCTCCCTCAAGCGGGTCGAGGTGAAGGATCCCGTCGCGCGCATCCTCTGCGTGGACGATGAAGAGGTGATCCTCGACTCCTTCCGGAAGATTCTCGTCCTCGATGGCTACTCGGTGGACACCGTGCTGACCGGGCAGGAGGCCCTCGGCCTGATCCAGTCGCACCACTATGACTTCGTCTACACCGACCTCAAGATGCCGACCATGGACGGAGTGGAAGTCGTCAAGGCGGTCAAGCACATGCGGCCCGATATCGACGTGGTGATCATCACCGGGTTCGCGACGGTGGAGACGGCCGTGGACTGCATGAAGTACGGCGCCATGGATTACGTCCAGAAGCCCTTCACCGAGGACGAGCTCCTGGCGTTCACGAAAAAGGCGCTCCTGAAGCGGCAGGACCGGATCCAGAAGCTGCTCAAGCCGAGCGTGCACATCACTTACCTGGCCGAGTCCGACCGGGTGCGGAAGTGGGAGTTCTCGATCCCCGGCGGGGCGATGATCTCGCGCGGCCACTGCTGGGCCAACATGGCGCAGGACGGGTCGGTCAAGGTCGGCCTCGATGATTTCGCGAAGAAGCTCCTGGGCCCGATCGACGCGATCGACTTCCCGAGTATCGGGATGACCGTGAAGGCCGGCCAGCAGCTCTTCGGCGTCCGCCAGAAGAACCGCCAGGTCCAGTTCAGTGCACCGGTGAGCGGCCGGGTCGTCAAGATCAACGCGGCGCTGAGCGAGGATTGCGACGCCCTCGAGATGACCCCCTACCAGAAGAACTGGATCTGTGTCATCGATGCCGACAACCTCGATGTCGAGGTGCCCCAGCTGAAGATCGGCAAGGGCGCCGTGGCCATGTTCCAGGCCGATATCGACCGTTTCCGCGGCCTGATGAAGGAGCTGGCGAAGGGGATGCCGGAAGGGGTGGCGCTGGACGACGCGCTCTACCGGGGTGAGCTCGAGCGGCTCGATGATGCCCAGTCGGAGCGGGTGGTCCGGGAGTTCTTCACGCGCTGAGGTGACGTGCTGTGTTCCAGACGGCCCTGGTGTCGATCGGTGGGAACGCCCTGGTGCGATCGTGCGAGCATGGCACGATCGCCGAGCAGCGCGCCAACGCGCGGCGTACGGCGAAGGCGATCGTCCAGATCATCCGGACCGGCTTCCGGGTGGTGGTGACCCACGGCAATGGCCCGCAGGTCGGCGCCGCGCTGCTGCGCTCGGAGCGCAGCGCCGATCAGGTATACCCGTACCCGCTGGATGTTTGCGACGCCGCCACGCAGGGCGAGATCGGCTACCTGCTGCAGCAGTCGCTCCAGGCCGAACTGGCCGAGGTGGGCCAGACGATGCCCGTCGCGACCGTCGTGACCCAGGTGGTGGTCTCTCCCATTGACCCGGCGATGGGCCACCCGACCAAGCAGATCGGCCCGTTCTATTCCCAGCCTGACGCCGACACCCGGCATCAGCAGCTCGGCTGGGAGCTGGTCGAGGACGCGGAGCGCGGCTATCGCCGGGTGGTGCCGTCGCCCGAACCCCTCGAGATCGTTGAGGAAGGGGTGATCCGCCGGCTGATCGAGACCGGGGTGCTGGTGATCGCCGTAGGCGGCGGCGGGATCCCGGTGGTGCGGTGCGGTCGGGCCCTGCGGGGCGTGGAGGCCGTCATCGACAAGGACCGGGCGTCCGCCCTTCTGGCCGCTCGGCTTGAAACAGACTACTTCATTATTGCGACGGACGTCGATCGCGTCTACCTGAATTTCCGGAAGCGCGACCAGATGCCGCTGGACCGGGTGAGTGCGGCCGAGATCGAAGCGTATTATGAGGCCGGGCAGTTCCCGCCCGGCAGCATGGGACCGAAGATCGAATCGGCGCTGCGGTTCCTGCGGGACGGCGGGCGGGAAGTGATCATTACCTCGGGGGAGCGGTTGCTCGACGCGGTTGGCGGGACGGCCGGTACTCACATCGTGCCGTGAGGCGCGATTTCCTTCACGAACAGGCGGATTGATGTTGACCCACTCGCAGTCACAGACCTTTCTGGACATGGAAGAGAAGTTCGGTGCCCACAACTACCACCCCCTCGATGTGGTCATCGAACGCGGGGAAGGGGTGTGGCTTTACGACGTGGACGGCAACAAGTACCTCGATTGCCTCGCCGCCTACTCGGCGGTGAACCAGGGCCATTGTCACCCGAAGATCATGCAGGCGGTCCTCGACCAGGTGAAGCGCGTCACCCTCACCTCGCGTGCCTTCCGCAATGACCAGCTGCCGCTGCTCTTGAAGATGCTGCACGACCTCACCGGCTTCGA
>JANYAG010000327.1 GCA_025361465.1 Gemmatimonadota bacterium | reverse complement strand
CGACGGGAGGCAGCCAACCGACGCGCGTGATTCTCGGCCGGGCGATCGACTGGACCACGCAGCGTTCCACGCCCTCCGCACTGATCGAAGCAACACATCTGCCCGATCGCCTGGTGTACCGGACGCTGAGCGACTCCTTCGGCCACTTCCACCTCGAGGCGTTGCCGGCGGGTGACTACCTGGTCGGCGCCACCCTCGACAAGAATCGCGACATGCGACGCAATCGCGATGAACTGTGGGACACCGTGCGCGTGACCGCCGGTGTCACCCAGACCGGCGAAATCTGGATGTTCCCGCGGGACAGCTCGGCACCCCGGGCCCAATCGGTGAGTCGCGCCGACACCACGTGGGCGGTGCTGACCCTCACGCAGACGATCCAACCGGACTTCTTCACCGGGGCCGACTCGGTGCGGGTACTGCAGCTGCCGGATTCCGCCTCGATCGGCCCGCTGAGCGCCATGTCGGAGGCGATCTACGATTCGTTGCGCCCCAAGCCCGCTCCCCCGCGTGCGACGCGGGATTCCACGGCCAAGGCCGATTCTCAGCCGCCGGTCGCCCGGGTGGTGACGAAGCCGGCACTGAGGGGGGGCGGCGTGCCGCGCGATACCATCCAGCGCGACGCACCAACGGGCAAGCGCCCGAAGATCAGCAACAGGGTGTATATCCACACCACCGGCGCGTTCCGGAATGGGCAGAAGTACTGGATCGTGGTGCACGGCGTACGGACGATGGGTCGCGCGGCAGGGTCCGTCTCCCTCGTGCTCGCGTTGCCCGACGTCAAGCCGCCGGTCCCGACGAAGGCCGATTCCACCGCCAAGGCGGACTCCACCGCCAAGGCCGACTCTGCCGCCAAGAAACCACCGCTCACAAAGCCGGACTCGGCGGCCAAGAAAGCCGGGGGCGGGGGCGGTGGTGGTCGATGAGCGACCCGCGACGCCGGTTGCCGTCGGTGGACAACTGCCTGCGTTCACCGCTGATCGCCCCGCTGTTGGCCGAGCATCCCCGCCATCTCGTCGTCGCCGCGGTGCGTGAGGTGCTGTCCGCAGCGCGCCACGCCGGAGCCGCGGACCTCATCGACCTGCCGGTAATGGTGGCCGCGCAGATTGCCCGCCGCGAGGCACCTTCGCAGCAGCCGGTGCTCAACGCCACCGGCGTCGTCCTCCACACCAACCTCGGCCGTGCCCCCATCGCGGCACGCGCGGTCGAGGCGATGATGCGAGCGGCCAGCGGCTATACCACCCTCGAATACCACTTGGCCGACGGCGAGCGCGGCTCCCGCCTCGATCATTGCCGCGGCCTGCTCTCGGAGCTCACCGGCGCCGACGATGGCATGGTGGTGGTGAACGGCGCCGGCGCCCTGGTGCTTGCCCTCAACGCCCACGCTGCGGGGCGCGAGGTGATCCTCTCCCGCGGGGAGATGATCGAGATCGGCGGCTCGTTCCGGATTCCCGAGATCATGGCGAAGGCCGGGGTCGTGGTGCGCGAGGTTGGCACCACCAATCGGACTCACCTCGACGACTATGAGCGCGCGATCACACCAGCCACGGCCGCCATCCTCACGGTGCATCGCTCCAACTTCACCCAGACCGGGTTCACCGCCACTCCCGATTCCGAGGCGCTCGCCGCGCTGGCGCGACGCGCGCGCGTGCCCTACCTCGTCGATGTGGGCAGTGGCCTGCTGCATGATCTCTCGCCCTGGGGCCTCTCAGGCGAGCCGGGCGTGCAGGCGATGGTCCGCAGCGGCGCCGCCGTGGTGATCTTCAGTGGCGACAAGCTGCTCGGCGGGCCGCAGGCCGGGTGCCTCGTTGGGGAACGGGCCGCGATGGCGGCCTGTCGCGCCAACCCGTTTGCCCGCGCCATGCGCTGCGACAAGGTCACCCTCGCGGGGCTGGAGGCGACCCTGGCCCTCCATCGCGACTTCGCGACGGCGCAGCGCGAGATCCCGGTGCTCGCGATGCTCACCGCCTCCAGTCAAGCCCTCGCCGCGCGCGCCGAACAGCTGGCCCGCTTGCTCCGCACGGCGGATGTGAGGTGCCAGCTCCAGGAGGGAAACTCCGTCGTGGGCGGCGGCGCGTTCCCCGACGCCACCATGCCAACCACTCTGGTGGCGCTCGACCCCGCCCCACACACCGCTGATGCCCTGGCGCGCCGGCTCCGCCTTGGCAACCCCGCCGTCGTGGCCCGCGTCGAAGCTGATCGCGTGCTCCTTGATCCGCGCACCCTGCGAGACGACCAACTCGTCGGCGTGCGGGACGCCGTGCGCGCGGCGTCCGCGTGAGCCGGGTCGCCGTCTTCATCGACCGCGATGGCACCCTGATCGAGGATCCGGGGTACCTCGCCGATCCGGCGAAGGTGCGGCTCATCCCGGGAGCTGCCGAGGCGCTCCTTGCGCTCGAGTCGGCCGGCTGCGCACGCATCGTGATCAGCAACCAGTCGGGCATCGGACGCGGTCACTACCGGCTCGAGGACTTCCTCGCCGTGCAACGGGAGGTCGAACGACAGCTCGCGGCCCAGGGCGCCACGATCGACCTGGTCCTCTGGTGCCCCCACCACCCGGACGACGGCTGCACCTGTCGAAAACCGGGGACCGCTCTGCATCGCGAGGGAGCCGCGCGGCAGGGTGCCGAGCTTGAAGGGAGCTGGTGCATCGGTGACCGGTTATCTGACCTCGAGCCGGCGCGGGAACTGGGCGGGAAGGCCGTCCTGGTGACCACCGGCGAGGGCGAGGCGCACCGGGCGCAGGCCATCGCGCGTGGTGCCCTTGTGGCCAAAGATCTCGCGGCAGCCGCGCACCTCATCGCCGCAGCCACCCGATGACCTCCGGGAGGCTGGCCCCTCGACCGCCGGCCGGCCGCCCAGAGAGCCCGCAACCTCCATTAGATTATGGGGTTGTGACGTATCGCGTGGCGGTGGCGGTTTCCGGTCGTGGCAGTAACCTGATCGCCCTGTGCGATGCGCTGGTCGACATACCAGACGTCGCGGTGGTGCTGGTGATGGCCGACCGTCCCGCCACAGCGATCACGGAGGCCAAACGCCGGGGAATCGCCGCACACCTGCTGGCGGCTCCGGCCGTCGCCGCCGAATGGGTTCGCCTGCTCGAGGCTGCCAAGTGCGACTTGCTGGTGCTGGCTGGCTACCTGCGCCTGGTGCCCCGGGATGTCATCGCCGCGATGAAGGGCCGGGTGATCAACATCCACCCCGCGTTGCTGCCCCGCCACGGCGGCCGTGGAATGTATGGCCACCGGGTGCACGAGGCAGTGCTTGCCGCTGGCGAGCCGGAAAGCGGCGCGACCGTCCACCTCGTTGACGAGGAGTACGATCGGGGCGCCATCCTGGGACAAGGTCGCGTACCCGTCGAGCCTGGCGACACCAGCGAGAGCCTCGCGCGTCGGGTGCTGGCCGTCGAGCACCGACTGCTTCCCGCCGCCGTGCGGGCGGCCGCGCGCTCGGGCAGACCGGTACCATTCGCGTTTTCATGACCGCTTCACTCGTTCGGAGAACTCCGGAATGCCCCGTGCCCTGATTTCGGTGAGTGACAAGCGTGGGATCGTTCCGTTCGCCGAGGGATTGGTGCGACTCGGCTGGGAAGTGGTTTCCACCGGCGGCACCGCCCGACTCCTGCGTGACGCCGAGGTGCCGGTGGTGTCGGTCGATCAAGTGACCGGATTCCCGGAGATGCTCGACGGACGGGTCAAGACGCTGCACCCGGCCGTTCATGCGGGCATCCTGGCCCGACCCGACCGTCCCGAACATCTGCGGCAACTCGAGGAACATCACCTGGCGCGGTTCGACCTGGTGGTGGTGAATCTCTACCCCTTCCAGGCGACGATCGCCGACCCGGCGGTGCATTTCGAGGATGCCATCGAAAACATCGATGTCGGCGGCCCGACGATGTTGCGCTCGGCCGCCAAGAATTTCGAGTTCACGTTGCCGGTCGTCGATCCCAAGGACTATCCCCGCATCCTGGAACTGCTCACCCAGGGCGAGATCGGTTTCGAGACGCGCCGAGAGTGTGCCGCCAAGGTGTTTGCCCACACTGCTGAATACGACAACGCCATCGCCGGATACTTCACACCCCGCCACGACTCGCTCCCCGCCCGCATCAGCGTCTCGATGGAACGGCGGCAGATCCTCCGCTACGGCGAGAATCCCCAGCAGCGGGCAGCGCTCTATGTCACCGAGGAACCTCGTGGCATCGGCGACCTGGCTCAGCGGCAGGGCAAGGAGCTCTCCTTCAACAACCTGCTCGACATCGACGCCGCCACCCAGGCGGTGTCGAATTGGGACAAGCGCGTGGCGTGCGCGATCATCAAGCACACCACGCCGTGTGGCCTGGCGCTTGGGCGGACCACCACCGAGGCCTTCGACCTCGCCCGCGCCACCGACCCGGTCTCCGCCTTCGGATCGGTCATCGCCTTCAACACCGTGGTCGATCGGGCCGCGGCCGATGCCATGGCGGACCTCTTCGTCGAAGTCGTGGTGGCGCCGGCGTTCCATGCCGACGCGCTGGCGCGGTTCGCCGAAAAGCAGGCGCTCCGGATCGTTGAGCTGCCCGTCAAGGCGAGTCTGGCCGGGTTCGACTGGAAGAAGATCCGTGGCGGGTTCCTGCTGCAGGACCAGATCGCCTTCTCGAGTGACGAGTCGGAGTGGAAGGTGGGGACGATGCGCACGCCCTCGGCCGCCGAGATGAACGCCCTGCGCTTCGCCTGGGGCGCGGTCTGCATGGTCAAGTCCAATGCCATCCTCGTGGCGCGCGATGAGCGGGCGATCGGCA
>JANYAG010000240.1 GCA_025361465.1 Gemmatimonadota bacterium | reverse complement strand
CCCACGGCGGGGGCGGCAATCAGATCTATTATTCCAGGACCGGCGCCGTCTATGCCGGCCCCTTCGTCTATCCGTTCCGCTCCACCGACAATGGCCTGACCTGGGCGGCGCTCAACAGTTTTCCGGGTCAACGCGGGTCTGAGTGGGTCGTTTGAGCATTGAAGCCCTGTGCGGGGCCGCGCCCAGAGGCAATCGGAGGCGGCGAGCGAGACTGCACAAGTGGTTCTGGGTTCGGAGCACTTGCAGTAGCTTGGCGGGATGAAGGGACCGAAGTCGATCCGAGCGTTGTTCTCCTTCCCAGGTTTCGTCGCCGCCAGCGCGCTGATGGGCGTGTTCGGTGACCGCTACGCGCGGGTGATCGTCCTGCGTCGCCGAAAAAAAGTGCCGTCTGCTCCTGCTGCGGCCACCGCTGCACCGGCCGGTACGATCAGCAGACGGTGCGGGCGCGGGACCTGGACGTCGCCGAATGGCGCATCTATGCCGAGTTCCAGCGCTGGCGCGTCTACTGCCCCCGGTGCCGCTCAGTGTTCATAGAGCAGCTCGACTTCCTCGCGGAGAACCCGCGCTACACGCGGCGTTTCGCACTGCACGTCGGGAGCCTCTGCCGCGATATGACCAACAAGGCGGTCGCGGACATCACGCGGCTCCACCACACGACCGTCAAGAACCTCGACAAGCTCTACATGGCGGAGCAGCTGAAGCGCCGCCCGATGCCGGCGCCGAGGGCCATCGGCGTCGACGAGATTGCGATTCGCAAGGGCCACAACTACCGGATCGTGGTGAGTGACCTCGACCAGGCGAGACCGATCTGGATCGGCGGCAAGGGGCGCACGGAGGCTGACCTCGATCTGTTCTTCGCCACGCTCGGAGCGAGGAAGAGCGCCTCAATCAAGCTCGTAGTGATGGACATGTGGAGGGCGTTCCACAATTCCGCGACACGCAACGTCCCTCGAGCACGCATCATCTTCGACAAGTTCCACATCATCTCCCACCTCGGAGCGGCCCTCGACGAGGTGCGGCGCAGCGAGTACCGAAGGCTCACCGGGAAGAGCCGGTCGTTCATCAAGGGCCAGCGCTACACCCTGCTCTCCAACCCGGAGAACCTCACCCTGGAGGGCAGAAAGAGCCTCAGGAAGCTCCTCAAGGCGAACCGGCGACTGAACACCGCCTACCTCCTCAAGGAGTCGTTCGGCCAGCTCTGGGACCATCGCAAGGAGGAGTCCGCCCGCGCCTTCTTCGGGCGCTGGAAGGAGAGCCTGAAGTGGCAGAGGCTCAGCCCGTACGTGAAGTTCGCGGCGATGATCGAGCGCCACTGGGACGGCATCGCTGCTTACTGCAACGACGAGAACAAGGTCAGCCTCGGGCTCGTCGAGGGTCTCAACAACAAGATCAAAGTGCTCCAGCGCCGCGCATACGGGTATCGCGACGAGGATTACCTCAAGCTCAAGATCGTCGCGGCCTTCCTGCCTCCGCTACCCAGAAACGCGTCTGGAGGCCCACTGTGATCCGCGTTGACCCCAAATATGTAACCCCCGACCCCACGCTCTCGAAAGGAGCCAGTCGCCATGCCCGAGTTCGCCAAGCAGTTCGCCAAAGGAGCCGGTCGCAGCGCCAAGGCGGCCAAGGGCGCCCTCCGCGCCAACGTGCTCTTCACCGTCGTCAACCTGGCGGCTGACCAGGCCGTCGACACGGCGCAGCTCGCCAACGGCGCCATCGACGCGCGCGAGTACCGCTGCCGCACGGCCGAGAATGTCGGCAGCGCCGCGGGCTCGCTCGGGGGCACGGCCCTTGGCGCCGCGATCGGCACGGCCCTGTTCCCGGGAGTCGGCACCGCCGTGGGGGCCTTCCTGGGAGGTTGGCTCGGGAGCGACGGAGGCAAAGCCGTGGCGGGCTCCCTGGCCCGCTGACGCAGGGACGACTGTCAGACGCCCCGTGGCGGGGCGTCCCTCATCCAGGAGGCAGGACATGACCACGCGACTGAACGGCAGGACGCAGATGACCACGAGGCCGAAGGGAGCGACGACCATGGAGGAGACGACGGGACGCGAGCTGACCCGCACGGCGGTGACCGCACTGGGCACCGCGGGCGGCGCTGTCGCTGGGGGCGCTGGCTGCGCGGGGACCTGTGCGGTGATCGGGATGGCCGTCGCAGGCCCGCCCGGCGCCGCGATCTGCTGGGTGATCGGGCTGACCGTCGGCACAGTCGGCGGGGCTCGAGTGGGCGGCAAGCTAGCGCAGCGCACCTTCAACGAGGAGGAGTGAACATGGGCAAGATCTTCACGATCGCGGTGGTCGAGGCGCTGAAGTTCTTCACCAAGAAGCCGACTGCGGGCAACCTGTCGCCGGGGGGCCCAGAAGGTGCTAAAGGCGGCGCGGCGCATCAAGCGGTAGTCCGCCCGGGGCCTCGCGCCACGAGGTACCCGGGACCAGGCCACGAGCTTGCGCCCCTCGGCTGGGGCGCTTGACCAGAGCGCACCCCGATGTCAGGTTCGTCGTCATGGACCCGGTCACCGACGACACGCTTCGAGAGATGGTCGAGACGATCGTGCGGGCCGTCAATCCCGAGCGTATCGTGCTCTTCGGCTCTCGCGCCAAGGGCAC
>JANYAG010000234.1 GCA_025361465.1 Gemmatimonadota bacterium | reverse complement strand
CCAATGTCGGAGCTTGTCAGCGCCAGGCGGGCCAGCTCGGCGGGGTCGGCGCAGGACTCTGCGATCGACTGCAACACGTCGCGCCGTAGGTCGTCCTCCATGCCGTGCGCGACCTCGGGATCGTAGGCATGGAGCCGGATGCCGGCCAGCGCGCTGCGAACCTCCTCGGGCGTCATCACGAGGCCGATTCCATGATTTCTCCGCAGCTCGTATCCGGTCGGTAGCCCGCCGCGTAGTAGTCCTGAACGCACGACCACACACCGTCGACACGCGCCCATCCATGGACGTGGCCCGGCGGCTGCGCGCCGGTCGCGGCGGCTAGTGCGTCGGCCCGCCATGGCTCTCCGTTGAGCCACGACGCGATGCCCTGCCGGACTGACTCCAGGTGCGTTCGAAAGCCTCGCTCGGGAATGTCCGTTGGCGTTACGCGGTGGACGTCGACCGCATTCGCTTGACCGCGCAGCACGAGCACCGTCCAGTTTGGCTGGCCCGCCAAGGCGATCAGCGTTCGCCGCTGCCCGGTCGCCGGCGGCCACGCCTCGCGCGCGCCTTTGAGTTCGAGCTGAAGGAAGCGATTGCGTCCGTGAAAACCGTCGTGGATGAGTAGTTCGTTGTTGCTGGGCGAGATCTTCCTGGGAAGCCCATGGAGCCACGCACAACCACGCAAGGCGTAGTCCGGGGTGGACGGCCAGCCACCGCCACACTCGGGGCAACGGCGGAGCTTGGCCGGGTTGAACGTCATAGCGTCGCCGTGAAACCGAACCGGAGGAACTCGGTCCGGAAGGCTTCGACCCGGTCGCCGAAATACAAGACCGCCTGCCCCTGGAGAGGCGCGCTCACCTTATCCGGGTGCCAGAACTTGACCCGGCCGGCAGGGAAGCAGATCGCTGCGGCGACTTCGGCCATGCGCTGGAACCAGGCCGTCTCGGTGGCGTTGTTCACGAGCACACACGCCTGCTCCACCTGTGCGTCAGCGACGTACTCGGACAGGCGTTCTGAGAACTGCCAGATGAGCGGCTGCGCGTACGGGGGGTTCATCCAGACTCGTCCGCCCCACGGGTGCCTCAACCCGTCGTCCTCAGGCGAGTAGTAGGTCGTCGCCCCAACAACCTCGTTGGCCGCCTCGGAAGACGCCGGATCAAGGTCGATGCCGCCCATGACCTTGCGCGCGGCCTGGATGTATTCCTTCGGCGTGTACCATTCGTTATCGCCCGAGTTCCGACCGACGTGGGCCATGCCGCTGTCGCTAATGGCCTCAAGCGCCTTGCGAAGCGATGGCTCCTCCAAATCCCGCACGCGTGCGGGATTTGCGGCGACCTGCATATAGCGCTCCGCCGTGGCCTCGGACGCGTCGAAGTTGGCCGCAAGCCACGGCAGCCACTCGCCATGCGGCAGTTGCGCCTTGGCCTCGGTCAACGCCTCGCCTGCACGCATTGCGTGTTCAAGCATCGACTCGCCCGCCTGCCGTGCCAAGGCGTGCTCCTCATTGGCGACGGCAGCGAGGTCGACCGGGGAGGGAGTCTGGACAATCAGGTCGGTCATGCGCCGACCGCCCCGCTGACCGGCCAAACGCTGCCCTCAGCCGACTCGTGCCGCTGCGGACCCGAAGCGAGGTGTCCGGCCTCCAAGGCGCAGTAATCGACAGAGCCGAGCGCCGGGTCCGATGCCGCGCCGCATTCGATGATGTCCGCGGTGGCGGGCAGGACGGCCGGGATCGTGAGGTCGTCGGTTGTGATGGACTCGGCGATGATGCGGTAGACGACCTTGCGAGAGGGCGCGTGCACCTCGAAGAGTTCGCCCGCGACGGTGACGTGCTCGCCTTCGAGCTTCGCGCCGACGGCGAAGAGCGCCACCGCGAGTGGCCCCTGGACCACGACTTGCGGCTTCGCCTTGCCGTCCCCGACCTCTAGGAGCCAGCCGATCTGGTGGCCGTCCGGTGTCTGACGCCATTCGAGGTCCGAGTGTCGGCCGGTCCCCTTGACGATGGCGCCCGTGCGCTCG
>JANYAG010000231.1 GCA_025361465.1 Gemmatimonadota bacterium | reverse complement strand
AACTCCCCATGCCGCGCCCGCTGGGTGATGTCCCCCGCGATGACGACGACCGTCGGACGGAGTTCCCGGGCGAGATCCTCCAAGCCGGCGACCTGGCCGAGGTCGACATCATGCCCGAAATGAAGGTCCGAGCACTGCAGGATGGTGATGGTGCTCACCACACCACTCGCAGGCGATAGGTCAGATCCACTTTCCCCTTGGCGGGCACGGTCACGTTGAAGACGGTGCGCGTGGACGACCGCTTCTCCGGCGGCACCGAACTCGCCACCACCGACCACTCGCCACCGCGATCCTCGCGCACCTCGACGGTGACCGCCGAATCCTTGGCGTTCTGCAGCGCAACGCGATAGCCAACCAACGCGATGGTCCGCGTCGGCATGTTCGGCACCGGCTGCTCACGCGAGGTCGAGAACGACGTCTGCGTCCGCTTGGCGGTCACATCGAATGCCGTGCCCGTGCTCACCGTGAGCAACTCGCCGGGCGCGGTATGGTCGATGCCGCCGGCGCCGATCAGCTGGACGCGTCCCGCCTTGTCGGTGTCGAAGAGGTTGATCGCGCCACCCGGCAGCGGCAGGTCACCGAACGGCGTGCCAAGCTTCCGGTCGAACCGGTAGGCCACGGCCACCGGCGTGTCGCGCTCGTCCTGATCCTGCGGGAAACCGCCGTAGTACGGCAGGCCCCCGCCGACAGTGAGCAGCCGAACACCCTTGACTGCCACCGGCTCGAAGAGCGGCAGCACCAGCTGGGCGCCGGGCGTGAACGACACCTTTCCCGGCAGTGTGTAGAGGTGCGCCTCGCCGATCGCTTCCTTGCTCACGAACGCCTCGGAGAGGTTGACCGCCTTGTCCATCTCCATGCGTGCGGCATAGGCGGGCGGTGCAGCGGCCGCGCGCTGGACGCCGATATCGCCGGCCAGCAGCTGCACCTCCACCTCGGCGAGATTGAGCGTCCCGGCGTTGATCGTCGCGACGCCTTCGATGCGTCCCTGGCCGCCAAGGAAGATCCGATAGGAGGCAGACCACAATCCGCCACTGGTCTCATACATCACCTTGAGGCCCGTGCGGGCGCGGTCGCTCTGCACGGTCACGTCGGCGATCGGTGACAAGGGCACCTGCTCGGCAGACCAGAGGAGCTGGCCGGGCCGGCCGAACACCAGCTTGCCCTCGGGCTCAAGCCGCCACCGCTCCGGATCGAGCGCCACCAGGGTGGCATTCACCTGGGTGGAGGCCGCCCGCAGCTGGAAGCGTTCCCCGACGTGCCGCCGCAGCAGCGCCTCTTCCGACCACGCCGGGTCAAAGGCAATGCGCTGCAGCGTGACGCCGGCATCGAGCATCGCCAGGCTCGCCGGGGCGAAGGCGCCGAGTGACAGCGGTTGCGTCGAGACGCCGGCGGGAACGGCGACCGGGAGCGTGCGGCGCACCAGCACCCTGCCGGTGTTGAACAGCGTGACCGACGGCGCCGCGGTGGCGCCTTGTCCCGTCAGCGACCCGGCAAGGAGCGCGGTGCACGCGAACGTCAGTACGGCAGAACGCGTCATGGCAGTACCTCCATGGCAACCCGGCGAACGATCAGGTGAATCAGAAGATAGGTCACCGGAATGCCGATCAGCGCATACCAGCGGGCCATCGTGGCCGCCGGCAGGTGCAGCAACGTCCAGCCAGCCACCAGTGACGTCAGCCCCAGGGCCACTCGACGCGCGAGCGTCGCGGCGCGCCGGGTCCGCCGCGCGAAACAGGCGGGGCATCGCTCGCCGAATCCGATGCCTGCCACCTGCTCGCCACATTCGATACAGGGGAGCTCAGGCCAGCCGATGGGCGATGGCATCGCCGAACTCCTGCCTGATCGAGAATCCGCCGCGATGCTCGCGCATCACCGCGCATCCGGAAGGACGTGATCCACCGTCGCCTTGATCGCCGCGGCCGCCGTCCGGCCAATGACAATCGGCGCGCTGCGCCAGATGATCGCACCGCTGCGCGCATCGGCGAGGACGAACATCGCCTCGGCGCGCACGCCGCCCGGAGCGGCACTGAGCCGCAGCGAGGCCGGCACCATCACCAGCCGGCCGTTGGCGAGCGCGGCGAGGGTGCGCAGGTAGGAGAAGAGCGGATCAGGGAGGCGCTTGACGTTCTCGAAGCGCAGCGCGGCCTGGCCCAGCCGATCGGGCTCCGGCAGCATGCCAGGCGCAGCCCGCACCTTCCGGCGCAACTCGGGCCCCAGGAGCCAGGACACCTCTGGCGCGCGCGCGAGAATCTCCTCGGCCACAATCGAGTCGGCCCAGGCCAGCAGTGCGCTCCGCGACGTCGGCACCGCCGCATCGCCGGTCGAATCGTCAACCACCACATAGGTCAGTGGCAGGATCGGCACCGTCTGCCCGGCAATGGCCGAGATCAGGAGGGCGGGCGCCGGGACGGGCTTCCGAGAGGACGGCTTCGCTTGAGCCGGCAGGGAGCCGGAAGGCGACGAAGCCAGGAGAAACACGATCAGGGCGCCGGTCAGGCGCCTGGCAATCAAGGAGGGATTCACCCCGGGAAAGCTATTCCAGCGAGAGACCGCCGTCTACCACAATCGTCTGCCCGGTGATGTGGCGCGCGGCCTCCGAACAGAGGAAGAGCACCACCCGGGCGATGTCCTCGGGTTCAGCGAGGCGGCCGAGGGCCGCGCGCTTTCGAGTGCGCTCGATCAAGTCCGACGGCAGCAGGTCGAGCCGCTCGGTGTGGACGAACCCGGGGGCGACGGCATTGACGTTCACGTTGCTGGCACCAAGCTCGACGGCCGCGGCACGCGTCAATCCCTCGAGCGCTGCCTTGCTGGCGGCGTAGTTCGCCACGCCGAAGCCGGGGCGCTGGGCCTGGTGAGCGCTGACGCTCACCACCTTGCCAGAACGCTGCGCGCGGAAATGGGGCGCGCAGCTGGCCAGGCAGTTGAAGGCGCCGGTGACATTGGTCTCGAGCACGCTGGCCCAGTCCTGGGGCGTCAGGCGCCAGAGGGCGCCATCGTGGGCGATGCCGGCGTTATTGACCAGATAATGGATGCTGCCGAAATGCCGGATCACGTCGGCGATGAAGTGCTCGACCTGCACGCGATCCCGGACATCACAGCGCGCCGCGTAGACCTGGACGCCTTGCGACGACAGCGTCGTCTCGGTGAGCAGGGCACTCGCCTCGACGTCGCGATCATCCATCTCGTACCAGCAGAACGCCACCTTGCAGCCGGCACGCCCGAATTCATGCGCAATGGCGCGCCCCAATCCGGTGGCGCCGCCGGTGACGACGACGACCTGACCCGAGAAACCAGGCGCGACCGCGGCAGGCTTCGGCTCGGTCATCGTGGCCGAACTGGAGGAGGAGGCGGAAAAGCTGGCCGACCAGGATTCCGGACGGCCGCCGAATGGCGAAGGCATCCCGCGAAGCTACGAGCCGTTGGTGGGGTGGGCAAGGCAGGTGGTAGATTCTCCCCCATGCCCACCCTGCTCTGGCTCCTCGTCGGTGCGGGCGGCGCGATCGGTTGGGGGGTGCTCGCCCTCCACCGTGGGGAGACGGTCAACGCGGCCTGGCTGATCCTGGCGGCCGTCGGCTCCTACCTCGTCGCCTACCGCTTCTACAGCCGATTCATCGCCACCCGCGTCCTCGCCCTCGACGACACGCGGATCACTCCGGCGGTCCGCCTCTCCAACGGCCGCGACTTCGTGCCGACCTCGCGCTGGGTGCTCTTCGGCCACCACTTCGCCGCGATCGCGGGCGCCGGACCGCTGGTGGGTCCGGTCCTGGCGGCCCAGTTCGGCTACCTCCCCGGCACCATCTGGATCGTGGTCGGCGTGATCCTCGGCGGCGCGGTGCAGGACTTCGTCATCCTCACCGGGAGCCTGCGCCGCGACGGCAAGTCGCTCGGCCAGATGGCGAAGGAAGAGATCGGCCCGGTGACCGGCTTGCTGGCGATGGTGGCGATCCTCTCGATCATGGTCATCCTCCTCGCTGTGCTGGCGCTGATCATCGTCAAGGCGCTGGCGCAGTCGCCGTGGGGGGTGTTCACCCTGCTCTGCACCGTCCCGATCGCCTTCGGGATGGGATTCTGGATGAAGGTGTGGCGCCCGGGAAAGACGGTCGAGGCCACGATCGGCGGGCTGCTCCTGCTGGCGCTCGCGCTGGTGGGCGGACGCTGGGTGGCGGCGTCGCCGACCCTGGGGCCGATGTTCACCCTCTCGAGTGTCACGATCGCGTGGGGCATCATCGGCTACGGCTTCATCGCCTCGGTGCTGCCGGTGTGGATGCTGCTCGCGCCGCGCGATTACCTCTCGACCTTCGTCAAGATCGGCACCATCGTCGCCCTGGCGCTCGGCATCATGATCACCCTGCCGACCCTGCACCTGCCGGCCGTCACGCGCTTCGTCGACGGTACCGGGCCGGTGTTTGCCGGATCGGTCTTCCCCTTCTGCTTCATCACCATCGCCTGCGGGGCGATCTCGGGCTTCCATGCCCTGGTGGCGAGCGGCACGACCCCGAAGATGATCGCCACCGAGAGCGACGCGCGGGTGATCGGCTACGGGGCGATGATCATGGAATCGTTCGTGGCGGTGATGGCGATGTGCGCCGCCGCGATTCTCGACCCCGGCGCCTACTTCGCGATCAACGCCCCGCTGGCCCTGCTCGGCGGCACTGCCGAATCGGCCATCCACGCCGTGCAGCAATGGGGCTTCACCCTCGCGCCGGGACAGATGGAGGCGCTGGCCCGCTCGGTCGGCGAGACCACCCTGATGGCGCGCACCGGCGGCGCCCCGACCCTCGCGGTGGGGATGGCGCAGATCTTCTCCGGTGCCTTCGGCCAGTCCCTCACGGCGCTCTGGTACCACTTCGCCATCCTGTTCGAGGCGCTCTTCATCCTCACGACGATCGACGCCGGCACCCGCGTCGGTCGCTTCATGTTCCAGGAACTCGCCGGGCACGCGTGGGAGCCGCTGGGACGCACCTCGTGGTATCCCAGCACCGTCTTCGCGTCCGCCGCCATCGCTGCCGCGTGGGGCTGGTTCCTGCTGCAGGGCGTCGCCGATCCGCTCGGCGGGATCAACTCGCTCTGGCCGCTGTTCGGCATCAGCAACCAGCTGCTCGCCGTGGTGGCGTTGGCGGTCGGCACCACGCTGATCATCCGCTCCGGACGGGCACGGTATGTCTGGATCACCCTGCTGCCGCTCGCCTGGTTGCTGATCGTGACCACCAGCGCGTCGTGGCAGAAGATGTTCCATGCCAACCAGCGCATCGGCTTCCTGAGCCACAAGGCCAAGGTGGCCGCCGACCTGGCCGCCGGACTGGTCGACCCGGCCAAGGGCCATCAGATGATGTTCAACGACACCATCGATGCGCTGCTGTGCGGTGTCTTCCTCGTGGTGACGTGGGCGGTGGTGATTTCGTCGGTGAAGGCGTGGCTCGGAGGGGAAGGGAGAAGCGAGAAGGGAGAAGCGAGAAGCGAGAAGCGAGAAGCGATGGTGGCGGGATGAACTTCCCTCGCCTTGCCGACCACCTCTCGCTTCTCGCTGGCACGGCCCGTCGCATCGTGGGGATGCCCGACTATCCAGCCTATTGCGCCCACCTGCGGTCGGTTCACCCGGAGCGCCCGCTCCCCACCGAGCGGCAGTATTTCGACGAATACCTCGCCTCGAGATACGGTGCGGGAACCAGTAGGTGCTGTTAGCGCTTGTCGCTTCTCGCTTCTCGCCTATTTCAGGAACAGCAACTCGCGGTACGTCGGCAACGGCCACAGGTCGGCCGCGACGTGGTTTTCCAGGGCATCCACCGCAGCGCGCAGCACGCTCATCGCGGGACGAACCTTCGCCTTGATGTGATGCGCATGCGCCATCGGATCATCGTGGTCGTGGGCCGCAGCCGCTTCCAGCTTGACCAGTGCCTCCCGGGCCGTGCTGACCAGCGCCACGAAGCCTTCCAGCGCCTTCACCGAATCGTCACAGTCCACCCCGGCGCCCTCGGTCGCGTTGACCGCTTCGCCAAGTTCAGCCTGGTGCCGCAGCGCGGCCGGCAGGATCATCGTGCGCGCCATCGAAATCATCATCTCTGATTCGATGACCAGCTGCTTGACCCACTTTTCCACCGCAATGTGGTAGCGTGACTCGACCTCGGCCTTGGTGAGCACGCCGTACTTCTTGAACAGGTCGACCGTCTTCTTCGCCTTCAACACCGGGAAGGCTTCGACCGAGTCGCGCAGGTGCGGCAGGCCGCGCCGGGCCGCTTCCTTGTGCCACTCTGGCGAGTAGCCGTCGCCGTCGAAGATCACCCGCTTGTGCTGCTTGATCACCGACTTGAGGACTGCCAGCACGGCGGCCTGCAGCTTGGCCGGCGACGGATTGTTGCCAGCCGCCTTCTCGACCTCGGTCGCAATGAAATCCAGCGACTCCGCCACCACGGCATTGAACACCGTCGTGGGCCATGCCACTGAGGCCGTCGAGCCGACGGCGCGGAACTCGAACTTGTTGCCGGTAAAGGCGAAGGGCGAGGTGCGGTTCCGGTCGCCCGAGTGGCGCGGAATGGATGGCAGCGAGCGCGCCCCGAGCTCGATGGTGCCGCCCTTGATGGTGCGCTTGGGCAGTCCTTGCTCGACCTGGACGAGGATGTCGGACAGCATCTCGCCGAGGAACATCGAGATGATCGCCGGCGGCGCCTCGTTGGCGCCGAGGCGGTGATCATTTCCCGCCCCGGCGATGCTGGCGCGAATCAGGTCGGCGTGCAGGTCGACGCCGCGCACCACCCCGCAGAGGAAGGTCAGGAACTGGAGGTTGGTGTGGGTATCGTCCTGCGGATCGAACAGGTTCACGCCCATGTCGGTCGAGATCGACCAGTTGCAGTGCTTGCCGCTGCCGTTGACGCCGGCAAACGGCTTCTCGTGCAGCAGCGCCTTGAGGCCGTGTCGGTCGGCGACCCGGCGGAGGATCTCCATCAGCACCATCTGGTGGTCGCTGGCGATGTGCGACGTCTCGAACAGCGGGGCGACCTCGTATTGCCCCGGCGCCACTTCGTTGTGCCGCGTCTTGACCGGCACCCCGACACGGAAGAGCTCCTCCTCGGCCTCGTGCATGAACGCCAGGACGCGCGCCGGAATCGCGCCGAAGTAATGATCCTCGAGCTGCTGCCCCTTGGGCGGGCGCGCGCCGAACAGCGTGCGCTCGCAGGTCACCAGATCCGGTCGGCGATAGAACATCTCCCGATCGACCAGGAAGTACTCCTGCTCGGGGCCCAGCGTGGTGACCACCCGGGTGACCCCGGTGTCAGTGCCGAAGATCTTGAGGATCCGGAGCGCCTGCTTGGAGAGCGCCTCCATTGAGCGCAACAGCGGGATCTTGGTGTCCAGCGCCTCCCCGGTCCAGGAGACGAAGCCGGTCGGGATGCAGAGGGTCACCGCCTTGCCGTGGCGATTGAGGAACGCCGGCGAGGTCGGGTCCCAGGCGGTGTAGCCGCGCGCCTCGAAGGTGCCCCGCAGCCCGCCGGAGGGGAACGACGACGCATCGGGCTCGCCCTGGGTCAGGTCGGCGCCGGAGAAGTTGTAGATCACGCCGCCCATGCCGTCGGGCGACACCAGCGAGTCGTGCTTCTCGGCCGTGAGCCCGGTGAGCGGCTGGAACCAGTGGGTGAAGTGGGTGGCCCCGCGCTCCACCGCCCAGTCCTTCATGGTCGCCGCCACGATGTCCGCGATGCGCGGATCGAGCGGCTCGCCGTGATCGATGGTCTTGAGCAGCGACTTGTACACCTCCTTGGGCAGGCGCTTCTGCATCACCTGCTTGGAGAAGGTGTCGACTCCAAACAGCGCGTCCACGCGGGTATCGGTGGTGCGAAGTTCCTGTGTCACGGCGGGCGACCTCGAGCTGAGAGTGAATCGGGCACGACAATGGACGCAAGGTAAGCGGGGCGCTCCCATGATCAAGGAATTGTTGTCTGGCTTACTAAATAGTGGATTTGGCTATTGGCTGCTGGCTTTGCCGTCGGCTTCGCTTGACAATGGCAACTACTTGTCTGGCTAATGATTTTTCGGTCGTCGCCTTTGCCTCTCGCTCAGCGCGGCTCGCCCAGCGCGACTCTCGGCATGACCACCAGCCACAGCACGGTCGCCAGCACCGTGGCGGCCGCCGACACCAACAGCGCCGCCGAACTCCCCCGCCCATCGACCAGCGCACCGAACGCGAGCCCGGCGCCGAGCGCGCCCAGCCCCTGGAGCGCCTGCGCCTGACCGAACGCCAGTCCGGCCCCCTTCGGCGCCAGCCGGGCGACCAGCGTCCGCTCGGCGGGCTCACTGATCGCGCTCACCAGCCCGATCGAGAGAAACGCCAGCACCAGCAGCACCGGCGTCGCCGCCCGACTGTAGGCAATCGAGGTGATCGCCCCGAGCAGGCCGGATAGCGCGATCACCCCGCGTTCGCCGATGGCATCGACGAGCCGACCGGCGGGGTACGATGTCATGCCGCGCACGACATGCAGCGCGGCCCACGCCAGGGGAACGAGCGCGAGCGCTACCCCGCGGCGCTGCAGGTGGAGCAGCAGGAGCGTTTCGGGGAGGCGGGAGATCAAGACGAGGACCAGCGAGATGACGGGGAGCCAGAACACGGGTGGATGGTGATTGGTGATCGGTGACTGGTTGATTGATGCCGAGGGTGGAATGGCCGCGGCACTCTTGAGACTCTCGCGCTGTCGTGCCGCCTTGAGCGTGCCGGTCAGCAGGACGAGGGCCAGCACGCCGGGGAGGATGCTCCAGCCGATCACCTGGCGCGGCACCAGGCCGGCGAACTGCACCAGTCCCCACGCCAGCAGGCCGCCCATCACGGCGCCGCCATGGTCAAACGCGCGCTGGAAGCCGAAGGCGCGCCCGCGGATGGCCGGGCTCACCGCGTCGGAGATCATCGCGTCGCGGGCCGGCGATCGCAGTCCCTTGCCGATGCGGTCCACGACCCGCAACCCGATGACGACCCCGGCGGATTGCGCCAGCGCGGTGAGCCCGGCCATCCGCGGGCGCGCCTTCGGCTTCCAGCGCGCGTTTGACCATGGCGGCGCCGTGA
>JANYAG010000138.1 GCA_025361465.1 Gemmatimonadota bacterium | reverse complement strand
CAGGAACTCGTCGCGCTGGACGTGATCAAGGAGAACAAGATGAAACGTCTCGAAAAAGTGAGCCTCGCGCTCGACGGCCTGCGCCGGTGCCTGGGCAAGTATGGGGTGTGGGCGGCCGAGATCCGGTACCAGTGGCAGTGCTGGATGCGGGACTTCGGGCTCGCGATCTTGCCGTTGTTGATGCTGCTGGGGTGGCACGGCATCGCGCTTACGCATCTTCGTAGCGTGGCCCGCCGGCAGCGACGGGACGGCAAGGTCCCGATCCTCTTCCTCGACGGGTGGTGGGGCACGGCCCGCTTCCTCTTCGACAAGATCGTCAAGAGCATCCGTGCCGGCGAGGTGAGCTTCATGCTGCGGCGCTTCTGGGAGTGCCGCGGAGACCTCGGGGACCTCACCCCCGGCACGCGCGACAGCGAGATCATCTTCGCCATGGCGATCGGCGACTACATCGCGGCGCTGCCGGATCGCGTCGCGAAGCTGGAGGCCCGGGTCGAGTTCCAGATCTGTGCCCACCGCGCGCTGGCCTATGTCGAGCAGAACCTGATGGTGGACGGCCTCGTCGTCGGCGCGGACTGGCGGGACACGCTCGAGAAGACGATCGGCGACAAGACGCTCCTGAGCGTCAACTGCATGCTGGTGCAGGCGTACCGCCTCAACGGCCAGAACGCCGCCGCAGACATGCTCAAGGACAAGATCAACGACACGTTCTGGAGCCCCGCTGGGATGCTCCAGGACTGGCCCGGCAACCCGCGGTTCGACCCGTTCGGCGCCGCGCTGGCCGTGCTGTTCGACATCGCGCCGCCCCACCTCTACGAGAGCCTGTTCTTCCACTTCCGCAGCATCGACACGGCGCATGGCGTGACCATCGAGTGCCGGCACAACCCGTTCCTGCCAGGCGAGGCCGCCGTGATTGACCGCACCGCGGGCGTTGTCGTGTGGCCGTGGATCGCGCACTTCATGATCGTGGCGCTGGTGAAGATGGCGGATCGCTACCCCGAGCGCGCCGGCTATAGGCAGATGGCCCACGACCAGTTCGACAAGCTCGTATCGCTCAACGGCTTCGCCGAGTGGTACGACCCCGCCGATGGGTCGGCCTGGGGTGCGGCCGACCAACTCTGGAGCAAGACGATGCTGGTGCGGGCCTACGACGCGCTGGCACGCGGCTGATCCCACCATGACGCATCCCCTGCACATGTACGAAGAGCCTGCGCGGCCGCGCACCCGCGGGGAGTGCGTCAACGGGATCCGGCCGTGCCCGTTCGTGTCGTGCCGCTACCACCTCTACCTCGATGTCGCGGGAGAAGACATCCGCCTCAATTTCCCCGACAAGGAACCTGACGAGCTGCAAGAGACGTGCGTTCTTGACGTCGCCGATCGCGGCGGGATCACGCTGGAGGAGCTCGGCAGCATCCTCGACGTCACCAAGGAGTGCGTTCGCCAGAACGAGGTGAAGGCAGAGCGTGGGATGCGGATGTCCATGAAGGATACCGCAGCCGCTTACGACATCGACACCAGCAATGGCGTGGCGCCGGCGCGGGCGGCTCGTGATGGGCTGACCGCGGAACGCCTGGTGGACGCCCTGCGCCAGGCATACGGCGACCGCGTGATCGGACTGGAAGGCATCACCGATGATGCGCTCGACAAGCTGCTGCCGTTCGTGCGGGCCTCGCTCAAGATCCGGTTCTTGGATCACGGCCGCATGCTGTCGCTGGCCGAGCTCGCTGAGCGCGCGGGCATCACGGTCAGCTCCGCTGGCAGCCGCGACAACGAGGCGTTCCGCGCGATCGGCGTGAGACGCCCAGGCGGCCGCCCAAACCTACAGCGACATGGAATGCCGATTCTACACCACAAGTAACCGCTAACGCGGTAGGGTGCCGTCAACTATGACCGAGACGTCCACGCACCCCTACGCCATCCCTCCCGTGCACGCTGTCTGCTTCCGCTCCGTCAGGGCCGTGAACAGGATCAGCAACTGGATCGGCTCGCTCCACCACGAGCAGTTCGCCGGCTTCGTCAAGATCATGCGCCTCGGACTGCCGGTGCTGGCCGATCGCACGCTCGACGTCGAGGCCGTGACGGAGACCGATCGGCGCGGCGGATGGTGCTGCCTTGGCAAGGGGCTCGGCCACCTCGCCGACAAGATCGGGTTCCCGGTCAACATGCGGGAGGGGAGCCCGCCCTTCACGGGACCCGATACCCGGCCCATCGTGGGGCACGTCGCCGCCGGCGTCGACCGCGATGGCGACCTGTGGGGGCTGTGCTGCTGGCTGGAACCGGGGGAGTCGGAGGTCGCCGCCTCGTTCCGTGAGCGGTGCGCGGAGGCGCTCCAGGTGCACGGCGTCGTCCCGGTTCAGGTCGCGGCCTGACCGATGTTCTGCAACAGGTGCCACCTGTTCCTGCGCGACCAGCAGCCCGGCGAATGTCCGCACGGGTGTCCGCAGGTTCACCACACGCTGGAGCCGGCGGTACGCCGGCGCCGTGTAACTGGACCGATCCGGCACATGGACGGTGATTCGATCCGATATCATTGCGAGGAGTGTGACAAGGAGCAGGAATTCGCGCAGATCCAAGTGAGCAGCGATACCACCGGCCAGTTCCACAGCCGCGATCGGTGGACGTGCCTCGAATGCCGCGGCATTCTGGATAAATTCGCGAGCCTTCCTACCGAGGAGAGGGTCCTGATCGGCAGGATCTCC
>JANYAG010000137.1 GCA_025361465.1 Gemmatimonadota bacterium | reverse complement strand
CACGCTTGACGGGGTCGAGCGCAAATTGCCGGCGGGGGCGCTGGTGATCGCCGATGCCGACCGCGTCATCGGCATCGCCGGCGTCATGGGCGGCCGCGACACCGAGGTGACCGAAGGCACCACCACCCTCTTTCTCGAGTGTGCCTCGTTCGAACCGGCGAGAGTGCGCTCTGCTCGCACCGCGACCGGGTTGTCCACCGATGCCTCGCACCGATTTGAGCGTGGGGTCGATCGGTGGGGTGCGGTCGATGCGTTCCGGCGCTGCCTGCGACTCATCCTCTCGCTGAGCGGTGGCACCGTCGATGGCGAGACCGTGGATTGTTTCCCCGCGCCCGACCATCCGCCGAGGATTTTCCTCCGTCCTTCGCGTGTGGCGCAGGTGCTCGGAATTGCGCTGCCATGGACTGAACTCGAAAAGCAGCTCGTGGCGATGGGCGCGACGGTGGTCAGCAAGCCCGACGACGGTCGGATCGCCGTCGACGTGCCGGGATGGCGGTCGGATGTCACCCGTGAAATCGATCTCATCGAGGAGATCGCCCGCCTGCATGGCTACCCCAACATCCCTGACGAGCTGCACCAGTTCCGGCCAGGCCTGCAGGTGGATGCCGCGGCCTGGACGGATACTGCCCGGGTTCGACTCGGCCTGACGGCCCTGGGGCTCTCCGAGGTCCAGACGATGCCGCTGGTTGCCGCGGGTGCTGAACTGGGACCGTGCCTGATCAATCCGCCGTCGGCCGAGCTGGCGTTCCTGCGCTCGGCCCTGCGGCCGGCGCTCATCGGTGCGGTCGAGGCGAACTGGGCGATGCACATCGCTGATATCCGCCTCTTCGAAGTGGGCACGGTCTTTGAGGCCGGCCAGCCTGGCGCCGAGCCGGTCGAACGGCTCCAGGCGGCGTTCGTGATCACGGGTGCCCGCGCCCCGCTCCACTGGACCGATGGGGGCAAGCCCGAGCGGTTCGATCGCTGGGATGCGAAAGCGGTCTTTGCCCGCCTTGTGGATCTGGCGCATCCTGCGGCAACCGTTCAAGTTGAGGATGATCGGTGGGTGGCCAGGGCGCCCGACGGGACGACGGTGGGGGAGTGCGGCCCGCTGATCGGCGATGCGCCGGCCTGGGCCGCCCCGTTATTCGGTGGTGAGGTGACCGTGGCCACGGCGCGGGCCGGACGGCCTGCCTATCGGCCCCTGCCGACGTACCCGGCCGTGCTGCGCGATCTTGCGCTCCTGGTGCCGCTGGCGCGATCGGTCGCCGAGGTCACCACGCTGCTCCAGCAGCGAGGCGGGCGGCATCAGCTGGAATCGGTCGCGGTACTGGATGAGTTCCGGGCGGCGACCCTTCCGGTTGGGTCGCGCAGCGTGATGATCCGGCTGGTGTTCCGTGCCGCGGATCGAACATTGACAGATAACGAGGTCGAGCCGGCGGTGCATCGCCTGCTGACGTCTCTGGAGCGCGAGCTTGACGTCACCTTACGTTCGACTTGATCAGGCGGCCCTCGCCGAGCTGGAGCGAGTGCTCCGGCACGTCACCGAAGAGCTGGCCGGATGGCGGCGGCGGGGGCTGGCCGCCGAGAGTGAGTTGCAGGGCCTGAAGGCGCAGGAAGGGATGGTACCGGGGCAGGAGCTGCTTGGCTTCCGGGCCCGGATCCTCGATCTCGAACGCGAAAACGTCGAGCTCCGATCCCGTGTCGAGAAGGCCCGGGAGATGGTGACGCGTTTGCAGGAGCGCCTGGTGTTTCTTGAGGACGACGTGGATGCCGGAGTCCGGCGATGACGGTCGCACCGAAGCAGACGGTGCGCGTCATTGTGGGTGGCGAGGAACTCGCCGTCCGGTCGGAGGCTGCCCCGGAGTACACCCGCGAGGTCGCCTCCTACTTTGACAACGCCCTCCGGCAGATCCGGGCCATGTCCCCGACGCTCGAGGCACACAAGGCCGCGATCCTCGCAGGCCTTGCCGTCACCGACCAGTTGTTCCGCGCCCGGCGCGGGGATCAGGAACTGGCGACTCGCATCACCGCGCTCGCCGAAGACATGGCCCGACTGCTGCCGCCCGCCAAGCGCGGGACGAAGGTCAGCAGCGCTGATTGACCAATAGTCTGGCGCGCAGTGCGCCAGTGGAGACATACATCCATGGATACCAATCTCCTGCTCGCCCTCGGGGGCGGTGCAGTGCTGGGTCTGCTCGTCGGGATCCTCATCTGGAACCAGATTCTCGCGTCCCGCGGCCGTTCCTTGCGGGCCCTCACCGAACAGGCACATGCCGATGTCGCCTCCGCCCGCGCGGCGGGTGAGCGTGAGGTCGCCATCCTGCGCGAGCAGCAGCTCGTCTCGGCGCGCGAGGAATCGCTGGCACTGAAGGAAGAGGCGGCTCGGGAGGCGGCCAAGCGCCGGGAGGACGTCGATCGGGGTGAGCGGCGACTTGCCGAGCGGGAGGCACAGGTCGGCGAACGCCAGGATCGGCTGCGGGGGGAGGAACGCGCAGTCGAGCAGCGGCGCGGCGAACTGGTGAAACGCAGCGAGGCGATCGATGCCCGGGCCGCGGCGATCGAGGGAGCGCATCAGGACGTCCAGCGCCAACTTGAGCGCGTCGCCGCGCTCACGCGCGAGGACGCCGCGCGCGAGGTGCGCCAGCAAGTCGAGGATGAGGCGCGGACGCAGGCGGCCGCCATGGCCCGCGACATCAAGGAAAAGGCCCGTCACGAGGCCGAAAAGGAGGCACGTCGCATCATCGCCATGACGACGCAACGTCTGGCCTCCGAGCACACCGCCGAAACGACCGTCTCTGCCGTAACGCTCCCGAACGATGAGATGAAGGGGCGCATCATCGGTCGCGAGGGACGGAACATCCGGGCCTTCGAGCTCGCGACCGGGGTCGACGTGATCATCGACGACACGCCAGACACGGTGGTGGTGTCCTGTTTCGACCCCATCCGCCGCGAGGTCGCCCGGCGCGCCCTCGGGGCGCTGATCGTCGATGGCAGGATTCATCCCGGCCGCATTGAAGAACTGGTCGTCAAGGCGCGCAAGGAACTCGATGCCGAGCTGGGAGAGCTGGGTGAGCGGGCGGCGTATGAGCTCGGGGTGCACGGATTGCATCCCGAGCTGGTGAAGCTGGTGGGGCGCATGCGTTACCGCTCCTCCTACGGGCAAAATCTCTACGAACACTCCAAGGAAGTGGCCTGGCTCTGCGGCATGATGGCCGCTGAGCTCAAGGGGGACGTGACCCTGGCGCGTCGTGGCGGACTCCTGCACGATATCGGCAAGGTGCTCACCCATGAACACGAAGGCACCCATGTCCAGCTCGGCGTCGAGGTCTGCCGACGGCACGGCGAGTCGGCCGCCGTGCTCAATTGCATCGAGGCCCATCACGACGACGTCCCGCACGACAGCACCGAGTCGGTCCTGGTCCAGGCGGCCGATGCGATCAGCGGCTCACGGCCGGGGGCGCGCCGTGAGGCGTTCGAGAGTTACATGAAGCGCCTCACCAAGCTCGAGGAGATTGCCGGCGCCTACGACGGGGTCGAGAAGGTGACCGTCATCCAGGCCGGTCGCGAGGTCCGGGTCATCGTGATGCCGGACAAGATCACCGATGGCGCGGCCCAGACCCTGTCGGAAGCGATCGCCCGCCGCATTGAAAATGAGTTGCAGTATCCCGGCCAGATCCGGGTCACCGTCATTCGTGAAACCCGTTCATCGGACATTGCCAAGTGAGTGCAAGACTGATTGATGGCACCGCCATCGCGCAGGGAATCCGTGCAGAAGTGACCGAGCAGGTCAGTGGCCTTCGAGCCCGTGGCGTCGTGCCGGGTCTTGCCGTCGTCCTGGTCGGCCAGGACCCGGCGTCCGAGATCTACGTTCGCATGAAGGGGAAGGCGTGCCTTGACGCCGGCATGCATTCCGAGACCGTCGTGCTGCCGGCCGAAACTACGGAGGAGGGGTTGCTGGCGGTGATCGACCGGCTCAATGCCGATCCGGCGATTCACGGCATCCTCTGCCAGCTGCCGGTTCCGCCGCATATTCATGCCGAGAAGATCCTCTTCCGGATCGATCCGCGGAAGGACGTCGACGGTTTCCACCCACTCAATGTGGGCAAGGTGGTACTCGGCGATCCCACCGGCTTCCGGCCTGCCACACCCTACGGCGTGCAGCAAATCCTGATTCGTTCGGCGATCGAAACCCGGGGTGCGCACGTCGTGATCGTCGGACGGTCCAACCTCGTCGGGAAGCCGCTGTCGAACATGCTGTCCCGGCCCGGTCCCGGCGGCGATGCTACGGTCACGATCGCGCATTCGCGGACACGCGACCTGCCCGCCCTCTGTCGCACAGCGGACATCCTCGTTGCCGCCATGGGCAAGGCGGAGTTCATTGGCGTTGATGCCATCCAACCCGGAGCCACCGTCATCGATGTCGGGACGACGCGCGTGGCGGACGCTTCCCGCCCGAAGGGATTCCGTCTCGCGGGCGACATCGCGTTCGAGCCGGTGCGAGAGGTGGCAGGTGCGATCACGCCGGTGCCGGGTGGCGTCGGGCCGATGACAATCGCCATGCTCCTCGTCAACACGGTGCAGGCTGCCACACTCGCTGCCGCCTCGCGGTGAACGCGTTCGACGAGGCCTGGTCGGTCTCGCAGCTGGCGCGGACCATCAAGCGCCGGGTGGAAGAGGACTTTTCCCCGGTCTGGGTTCGCGGGGAACTCGTCGGGATCAAGCGGTATCCCAGCGGTCATCTCTACTTTGCACTCCGCGATCCCCTGGCGAAGGTCGACTGCACGATGTGGCGCTCCGCCGCTGACAAGTTGAAGGTGCCGCTCCAGGAAGGGACCGAGGTCTTCGCGCTCGGGACAGCCAGCGTGTGGGAAGAGCGCACATCGCTCCGGTTCAACGTGGTGCAGGTCCTTCCCGCGGCCGGCATCGGCGCCCAGGCGCAAGCACTCGAGCGCACCAAGCAGCTCTTGCTCGCCGATGGCCTGCTCGATCCGGGCCGGAAGCGATCCCTGCCAAGCTTCGCGGCCCGGATCGCGGTGGTCACCTCGCTCGCTGGTGCCGCCGTTCAGGATATCATCACGGTGGCGCGCCGCCGGTGGCCGGCCGTGGAGCTGCTGGTGATCAACAGCGCCGTCCAGGGCGAAGGTGCCCCCGCGGAACTGGTGCGAGCGCTGGCGGTGGTCAGCCGGCTCGATGAGATCGACTGCTGCATCGTCGGCCGGGGGGGCGGGTCGAAGGAGGATCTCGCCGCCTTCAACGACGAGGGGGTCTGTCGCGCCATCGCCGCGTGTCCGGTGCCGGTGATCTGCGCGGTCGGGCACGAGGTTGACATTACCCTCGCCGACCTCGTGGCGGATGTGCGTGCCGCGACACCCTCGCAGGCGGCCGAGTTCGCCCTCCCCGATCGGGTTGAAGTGCGCCGACGAGTGGTCCGCGATCAGGCCGCGTTGATCGCAGCGATGACACGCACGCTGGTGATCGCGCGTGATCGCCTCGACAGGACGCGAGACCGGATGGGGGGCGAAGTGCTCGAACGGCGGCGGCAGTTCGAGCGGCGCCTGCTAACAGCCCGGGCCCACCTCGCCCCGGCGCTGACGCGCGTCGTGGCCAGGCCGCGCGAGCAGCTGACCCGGTTCCAGGTCCGGCTGGAACCCGCGGTGGTCCGCTTGATCACGGCGCGCCGTGCGGACCTCTCCCGGGTGTCGGCCCAGCTTGACGCGCTGTCCCCGACGGCCGTGCTCGGCAGGGGATACGCGGTTGCCCGTGATGCCCGGGGTCGGGTGGTGCGGCGCGTTGGCGACATTCTTCCAGGAACCCGGTTCACCCTTACCCTGGTTGACGGCGACCTGCCGGCACGTGCGGAGGATCGATGAGTAAAGTTCCCAAGTTGGGCGATGACCTGAAACGACTTGAAGAAATTGTGCGTCGCCTTGAGGACGAGAGCCTCGATCTGGAGACGGCCCTCGCGCTCTTCGAGGAAGGTGTCAAGCGCCTCCAGACTGCGCAGGCTCAACTGGACGCGGCCGAAATCCGGGTACGTCAGGTGCTGTCGGAATCAGCAGATGGTGGCGGGCCGGTGCGCATCGAACCGCTTGATGGCTGACAGCCTTCCACCAGTCGCACCGGCGGTGCTGGAGGCGGC
>JANYAG010000131.1 GCA_025361465.1 Gemmatimonadota bacterium | reverse complement strand
AGATCCGCGGCTGGCCGTACTGGAACACGAGCAGCACGGCCGAGAGCGAGAAGATAGCGCCCAGGGCGACGATCTTCGAGATGTTGGTGAGGCCCGTGGCCTTCAGGGCGTAGGCGAGCGGGTCAGCCGTCGTCCCGAGGTCCTTCGAGGGGACCATCCCGGTGAGGACGGCCCCGATGATCACATAGATGACAGTACAAATCGCGAGCCCCCCGAGGATGCCGATGGGGAGATTGCGCTGCGGATTCTTGGTCTCTTCGGCCGCCGTGGAGATCGCATCGAATCCGATGTAGGCGAAGAAGACGATCGCGGCGCCCTGGTGAATGCCGCGAAAGCCGTTCGGTGCGAACGGATGGTAGTTGGCCGGATTGATGTGCTGCATTCCCATCACGATGAAGAGCGCCAGGACCACCAGCTTCACCGCCACGAGAATGTTGTTGGCCCGGGCACTCTCGCGCACGCCGAGCATCAGCAACCAGGTGATCAGCATCACGATGCCGAACGCCGGGACGTTGATCAGGATCGGCAGGCCCGCGACGTGCGGCGCCTTCTCGAGCAAGCCGTGGAGCGCCGGATCGGAACTGAGCAGTGCGGTGCGATAGCCGGTCGTGAGCCACGCCGGCATGGTGACCCAGTCGCCCACCAGCGACTTGAAGTAGTCGCCCCACGAAATCGCCACGGCCACGTTGCCGACGGCGTATTCAAGGATCAGGTCCCAGCCGATGATCCAGGCGACGATCTCACCCAGCGTGGCGTAGGAGTACGCATAGGCGCTCCCGGCCTGGGGAATCATCGCGGCCAGTTCAGCATAGCAGAGCCCGGCCAGGCCGCAGGCGGCACCCAGCAGGACAAAGGAGAGGACGAGCGCGGGCCCGGCGCCCACGCGAATCACCTCGCCGTTCGGGCCGAGCTGACCCGCGGCGGCCGATCCGATGGCACCGAAGATTCCGGCGCCGATCACGGCGCCGATGGCGAGCATGATGAGGTCGCCGGCCCCGAGGGAGCGGAGCATGCCGCGGTCGCGTTCGGCCGCGATCGGCTTACGCTGGAAGAGGGATTTCATTGGCTCCCAATTGTGATCCGGAAGGTGACAACACCGGGGACCTTGTTGCCGGACGCGTCACGGGCTGGGATGAAAGTATACCCGCGCATGATCTCATCGAACTTCCTGGCAAAGCCGCGATTGGTAATCGGCGGATTGACCTTCACATCGGAGACCAGCCCAGTGGCGGTCACGAAGAAGGTGACCTCAAACTCCTTGCCACGGAGTTCCTTGGGGATGCCGTCCATCGGCGGGACGATCATCTGCTTGTTGATCGGGTCAGCCCCGCCGCGGCCCCCGCCCTCGCCGCCGCCAGTGCCACCACCGCTCCCCGGGCCGATCCCGCCGCCTCGCCCCGGGCCGGTACCGGTGCCGACTCCCCCACCGGTACCACCACCACTGCCGGCGCCGGCCGAACTGGCCGACGGAGCTGGTACCGCCGGTGGCGGCGTCTCGACCGGGGTGGCCACCTTCTCCGGCACCGGCTCCACCTTGGGAACCGGCGGCGTAACCTCCGGCGTGACGGGCGGCGGCGGCTTGGTCAAGGCCGTCAGGACAGCGCCACCTCCCCCACCGCCACCGCCACCGCCGCCGATGAACTTCATGATGGCGGCGCCGGCGGCGTTGTCCCGGTTGATCACCACGGCCTGGGTCAGGCGGATCGCGAGCAGGATGATGATCAGGTGGAACACGATGGACAGCGCGACCGCGAGCGCACTGCGTGGTGGCGCCGCGGGGAGCGATGCGCGGACGCGGACACCCCCGGAGGGAGCGTCCGCGTCTGCAGAACCCGGTCGAGCTGGAGCGTCGGTGCTACTTGGCTTCGATGGGCGTCCAGCCGATGACTTCGACACCGGCACCTCGTACGATGTCCAGGGCGGCGATGATCTCGCCGTACTTCCGCTGCTGGCCCGGCTTGACGAACATCAGCTTCATCGGCCGGCGATCGTAAATGGCGTGAATTTCCTGGTCCAGCGTCGCCAGGGTGAACTCCGCGCCGGCGTTGATCGAGAACCGGCCGTTGTCCCGGATCTCCAGGACGATCTGGTTGCTCGACGGGGTGGCTTTGGCGCCGGTATCCACCGGCGGGATGGAAATCTCCATGGCCGTGCGACCGAGTGCGATGACCACCAAGAAGATGATCAGGAGCACCAGGAGCACGTCGATCATCGGCGTCACGTTGATGTCGGAGT
>JANYAG010000106.1 GCA_025361465.1 Gemmatimonadota bacterium | reverse complement strand
TATCCCCGGGCATACCGCGGTCGACCTGAATCGCGCCGGGATGCCCCTCGCCGAGATCGTCAGTGGACACGACTTGCGTTCCCCGGCGGAAGCACGGGCCTACCTCGTGACGCTGCGGCAACTGCTGATCTATGCCGGGGTCAGTGAATGCTCGATGGAGAAGGGATCGCTGCGAGTCGATGCCAACCTCTCGGTGCGCCGTGCTGGCGAGCCCCTGGGCACCAAGACGGAAGTCAAGAACCTGAATTCCTTCGCGAACGTTGAGCGCGCCCTCGAGGCCGAGCGCACCCGGCAGATCGGATTGCTGGAGGCCGGGGGGACCGTCACCCAGGTGACGCTGACGTTTAACGCCGCCACCGGTGAGGTGAAGCCGCTGCGGACCAAGGAGGATTCGCACGACTATCGCTACTTCACCGATCCGGATCTACCGCCGCTGGTGCTCGACCCGGCCTGGATCGAAGCGCAGCGGGCGTCGCTCCCCGAATTGCCGGCGGCACGCCGGGCGCGGTATGCCGTGTCGCTCGGGCTCACGGAGTATGACGCCCGCGTCCTGACGCAGGATGCCCAGGTGGCGAACTACTTCGAGGCGGTCACGGCCGCCGGGGTCGAAGCGAAAGCGGCGGCGAACTGGGTGCTGGGCGAAGCGATCGGCGGCTGGAATGAGACGGGTTGCTTCGAAGTGCCCCCGGCGGCACTCGCCGCGCTCATTACGCTGGTGAACGAAGACCTGGTCAGCGGGTCGGCCGCCAAGATGATCTACCGGGAGATGCGCACCAGCCGCGAATCGCCCCGTGAACTCGCCGGGAGGCTGAATCTTCTGCAGGTGCGCGACGAAGGCGCCCTGGGCACCTGGATCGACGAGGTGCTGGCGTCGAGTCCGGAGGAACTGCAGCGGTACCGCGCGGGAGAATCCAAGCTGATCGGGTTCTTCGTGGGCCAGGTCATGAAGAAGAGTCGTGGCAAGGCCGATCCCAAGGCGATTCAGCCGATGCTGGTGGAGAAACTCAAGCAATGAGCGACGTCGCCACCACTGAATCCATCCGGGCAGCCTTTCCGGCCCTCACCCGCCGCCACAACGGGCAGCCGGTCGCCTACTTCGACGGGCCGGGCGGCACGCAAGTGCCACAGGCCGTTGTCGATGCCATGGTGGACTACCTCCTCCACCACAACGCCAACACGGGATGGGCCTACCCGACCAGTGCAGAGACCGACACGTTGATCGGGAACGCCCGCGTGGCGCTGGCGGCGTTTGTCAACGGAACGCCAGACGAGATCGTCTTCGGCAACAACATGACGACGATTTCGTTCCATGTCGCGCGGGCGCTGTCACGCGGCTGGTCGGCGGGTGACGAGGTGATCGTCACCGAACTTGACCACCACGCCAACGTGGCACCCTGGCAGGCCGTCGCGCAGGATCGCGGGATCGAGCTCAAGTGGCTTCCCTTCGATGTCGAATCATCCCGCCTGCGGCTCGACCTCCTACCCGGCCTGCTCAGTTCGCGGACGCGACTGCTCGCCATCGGGGCGGCCTCGAATGCCCTCGGCACCATCAGCGACGTGGCCACGGCGGCCGCCGTCGTACATCGTGCCGGCGCGCTCGTGTATGTCGACGGCGTGCACTACGCGCCCCACGTCCTGCCGGACATGGCGGCGCTGGGGTGCGACCTCTTCGCCTGCTCCGCCTACAAGTTCCAGGGGCCGCATCTTGGCATCCTGTGGGGCAGGGCGGCGCTGCTGAATGCGATGGACGTTCCCAAGCTCGAGCCCGCACCGTCGGCGGCACCGGACCGGCTTGAAACCGGGACACAGAATCACGAGGGGATCGTCGGCGCGGGGGCTGCGGTGCGCTGGCTCGCCTCGCTTTCCGGATCGACTGGGGTGCTGCGCGAGCAACTCACCACGACGTACGAGGCGCTTCGTCTCCGCGAAGCGATCTTGTTCGAGCATTTGTGGCATGGCATCGGCGCGATCCCGGGTGTGACGCGGTATGGCCCGCCGCCGGGCACCCCGCGCACGGCCACCCTCGCCTTTGCGCTGGCCGGTCGGCCCGCCCGGGATATTGCGGTCCAGCTCGCGGGCGAGGGGTGTTTCGTTTCCCACGGAGACTACTACGCCACGACGATCGCCCGTCGGCTCGGCGTGACGAAGCACGGCATGGTTCGCATCGGGGCGGCGTGCTACTCCACGATCGCGGAGATCGATCGCGTCGTGGCGGCGGTTGCGCGCTGCGCGCGCGGCTGACCCTAGATCGTTTTCGGCGCGGGAGCTGCCGGGTCGGGCGCGCGCGGGAGCAGGATCGGATCGTGCGCCGGCGCGGGGAGTCCGAACTGCGCATCGGCGAGCGCCGACAGCCAATCGCGATCGCGTCGCCCCCGCCCGCGGAGTGCCTCACGCCGGACCGCCTTGCTGCGCAGGATCGCCGTCTCGCCGTTGGCATCGAGGTGATAGATCAGTGAGGTCGGATCGCTGATGGCCGCGCGGACGTAGCGCGTGGCGCGCCAGAGGTAGGATTCGATCGCTCCCTCCGAGATATCCCATCGACTCTGATCCATCGCCACCTGCATGCCCATGTGCCAGGCTTTGGAATCCGTCAGGCGTACCATGCCGCGGAAGAAACGCCGGTTCGTCCGGACGCTGAAGATGGTCGGCGAGAGGATCCGCTCGAGGTGGGCATCAGCCGGCCGGTGGTCGAGGCGCAACAGATCGCGCGCCGCACGCGGCACTTCCTCCCCAAGCATGCGCTCCACCCGGGTCTCCCAGTAGGTGTGTCCCATCGTGCGGGTGCTGCTGGTGACCACGAGCTGTCGCGGCACGAAAAAATTGTGCGCCACGGCATCGGCGGCCAGGTGCGAGAGGTAGCCGAGGCCAAACGCCCGCAGCGCATCGGTCGGCGCCAGTTCATGGACTTCGACCCCGATGTGCCAGGCATGACAGTGCCGGTCCGCCGGGGCGTACTTCTTGGCCATGGTGGTGTCGGCGGCGATGCTGCCGTAGAGAAAGTCGTAGGGAAAGGCGCGCAACAGGTCGGCAATCGCGGCGGGTAGCAGCTCGAGCGAGCTGAGGATCCGCTCCCCAAGCACGATATGCGTGCCTGGCGTCCACGCATGCAGCGGGTGGGGAAAGACCAGCAGCACCATGGCGACGACAACAAACGCCGCCAGCAGTTTCACGAACGACCGCGACGGCGAGGCAGGATCAATCGGCGGAGCCGCCCGATCACGCCCGAG
>JANYAG010000026.1 GCA_025361465.1 Gemmatimonadota bacterium | reverse complement strand
CAAGGTCTCGGGCATGAACTCGAAAAACGAGAAGAAGGTCATCAAGACCTGGAGCCGGGCTAGCACCATTCTGCCCGAATTTGTCGGCCACACCTTTGCGGTGCACAACGGCAACAAGTTCGTGCCGGTGTACGTCTCGGAGAACATGGTCGGCCACAAGCTCGGAGAGTTCGCCCCGACGCGCCTCTTCCGTGGGCACAGCGGCAAGCTGGTGGCCGACAAGAAGGCCAAGGTGGCCGTATGAACGGGCACGCCATCCAGCGTTCGGTCCGCCAGTCGCCGCGCAAGATGCGCCTGGTGATGGACTTGATCCGCGGCAAGAATGTCAATGACGCCTACGGCATCCTCCAGTTCAGCAAGAAGCTGGCGGCGCGGCAGATCGCCAAGACGCTCAAGTCGGCGGTGGCGAACGCCGAACAGCACGCGCAGAAGGGGAACGAATCCTTCGACGTCGACGAGCTGGTGGTGGTCGATGCGCAGGTCCAGATGGGCTCACCGCTGAAGCGGTTCTCGGCCGCCGCGCAGGGCCGCGCGACGCCGATCCGCAAGCGGACCAGCCACGTGCACATCACCGTGGCCGAGAAGCCGGTCGCGAAGCAGAAGAAGGGAGCGAAGTAATGGGCCAGAAGACGCATCCAGTCGGGTTCCGACTCGGGGTCACCAAGCAGGCGCTGTCACGCTGGTACGCTTCGGCCAAGGACATGCCGGCGCTCCTCAGCGAAGACCGGCTGATCCGCGACTACATCCAGAAGCGGCTCGGGCACGCGGCGATCGCCGAAGTGCACATCGAGCGGCGCCCCGGCAAGGTCACCGTGACGATTCACACCGGGCGTCCCGGGGTGGTCATCGGCAAGCGTGGCGCCGAAGTCGACAAGCTCCGCGAGGAACTGGCCGGCGTGCTCGAGCGCGAGCTGAAGGCGACGCGCG
The DNA here is from genome assembly GCA_025361465.1 of Gemmatimonadota bacterium. GTDB lineage: Bacteria > Gemmatimonadota > Gemmatimonadetes > Gemmatimonadales > GWC2-71-9 > Palsa-1233. Next base: position 16,609 of record JANYAG010000026.1, on the reverse strand, counting down.
AGGTGGCGGTGAACGTCGAGGAGATCAAGCGGCCCGAGCTGTCGGCCAAGCTGGTGGCGGACAACATCGCCGCCCAGCTCGAACAGCGGATCTCGTTCCGCCGCGCCATGAAGCGGGCGGTGCAGAGCACCATGCGCATGGGCGCCCAGGGAATCCGCGTCCGGGCCGCTGGCCGCCTGGGCGGGGCCGAAATCGCCCGCACCGAGGGGTACCGCGAGGGCCGGGTGCCGTTGCACACGCTTCGCGCCGACATTGACTACGCCACCGGCACGGCGAAGACCACCTTCGGGACCATCGGGGTCAAGGTCTGGATCTTCAAGGGTGAGATCGTCGATGATGTGACGGGCCGCACCTACAGCACGGGGGCCTGACCGCGATGCTGTCACCAAAGCGCGTGAAGTTCCGCAAGACCTTCAAGGGCAAGACCCGCGGCATCTCCACCCGGGGCAACACGGTGGCGTTCGGCGAATGGGGGCTGACGGCGCTGGAGCCGGGGTGGATCACCAACCGGCAGATCGAAGCCGCGCGTGTCGCGTTGACGCGCGAAATGAAGCGGGGCGGCAAGGTCTGGATCCGGATCTTCCCGGACAAGCCGATCACCAAGAAGCCGGCCGAAACCCGCATGGGCAAGGGCAAGGGCAACCCCGAGGGCTGGGTGGCCGTCGTCCGTCCGGGCCGGGTGCTGTTCGAGGTCGATGGCATTGAAGAGCCGCTGGCCCGCAAGGCCCTGGCGCTGGCCGAAGCGAAGCTGCCGCTGAAGACGCGTGTTGTGCGTCGTGAGGAGATCTGATGGACGCGACCGATCTGCGCGAGCTCAGCGTCGAGCAGCTCGCCACCAAGCTGGCCGAGTTGCAGGCGGAGCGCTCGTCGTTGCGCTTCCGTTCGGCGACCGAGTCGATCGAGAACCCGATGCAGTTCCGGACCATGCGTCGTGACATTGCCCGGGTGTTGACCATCCTGGGCGAGAAGCGCCGCAAGGCGTAAGGGAGATGCCGATGAGCGATGAGACCACTGCCGCCGAACGCCTGGCGCGGAAGACCCGCACGGGTGTCGTGGTGAGCGACAAGATGCAGAAGACCGTCACCGTCCTCCTGGAGCGCCAGTTCGCGCACCCGAAGTACGGCAAGCAGGTAACGCGCAGCAAGAAGGTCAAGGCGCGCAACGACCATGACGCCAAAGCCGGCGACACGGTGCGGATCATGGAGACGCGGCCACTCGCCAAGTCGGTGCATTGGCGCACGATGGCTGTCGTTGAGCGGGCGCGCTGAGGCGCGGGGAGAGAGACCATGGTACAACAGGAAAGTGTCATCAAGATCGCGGATAATTCCGGCGCCCGAAAGGCGCTGGTCATCCGCGTGCTGGGCGGGTCCCGGCGCCGCTACGCGTCGCTCGGCGACCGCGTGGTCGTGACCATCAAGGACGCGATCCCGACCGGCCAGGTGAAGAAGGGCGAGGTGGTCAAGGCCGTCATCGTGCGCACCGCCAAGGAGGTGCGTCGCAAGGACGGCTCCTATATCCGGTTCGACGAGAACGCCGCCGTCCTCATCGACGACCAGGGCGAGCCAAAGGCGACCCGTATCTTCGGGCCCGTGGCGCGCGAACTGCGCGAGAAGAAGTACATGAAGATCGTCTCGCTCGCGCCGGAGGTGCTCTGACATGAAACCGCTGGTGTTCAAGAAGGCCAAGCGCGTGCGCCACAAGGCGCCGGTTCGGATGAAGCTGCACATCACCAAGGGCGACACGGTCCAGGTGATCTCCGGCGATGACAAGCCGAAGCGCGGGACCGTGCTGCGGGTCTACCCGAAGACGGGTCGCGTGGTGGTGGACGGCATCAACCTGGTCAAGAAGCATCGCCGCGCGACCCAGACGACCGAGGCGGGGATCGTCACGTTTCCCGCGCCGATCTCCCATTCGAAGCTGATGCTCATCGACCCGAAGACCAACACCCCGACCCGGATCCGCCGGCAGAAGGATGCCGACGGCATGGTCGAGCGGATCGCGGTCAAGTCGGGCCTGGCGATTCCGAGGAACCGGTGATGGCGAAGACCACCAAGGACGAGAAGGGCGACAAGGCGGCCAAGCCGGCGAAGCCGGCGGCCACCGACGCGAAGAAGGCGCCGAAGGCGGCCAAGGGCGGCAAGGGCGGGGCGGCGTCCCAGACCCTCGACCCGGCGCCGAAGGCCAGCGTCGGCAAGCCGCGCATGCAGCGGTATTACGACGACCAGGTGCGCCCGCGGTTGTCGAAGGAATTCGGCTTCACCAATCCGCATCAGGTGCCGCGGCTGGTGAAGATCGTCCTCAATGTCGGGCTGGGCGAGGGCGCCAAGAATCCCAAGGCGGTCGAGGCGGTCGCCGACGAGCTGGGGATCATCACCGGCCAGAAGGCGGTCATCACGCGCGCCAAGAAGGCCATCGCCAACTTCGGCCTCCGCGTCGGCCTGCCGATCGGGGCGACGGTGACGCTGCGCGGGGCGCGCATGTACGAGTTCCTTGATCGCTTCGTCAACCTGACGGTGCCGCGCATCCGCGATTTCCGCGGCCTGCCGACCCGGAGCTTCGACGGACGCGGCAACTATACGTTCGGGGTCAAGGAACAGACGATGTTCCCCGAGATCGACTACGACAAAATCGAGCAGGTGCATGGGATGGATATCACTCTGGTGACCACGGCAGGCCGCGACGACCTCGCGATGGCGCTGCTGCGCGAGTTCGGTTGGCCATTCCGAGGCGAGACACCACGCTCGCTTCGCGTGGCTTGAGGAGGGACGGCAACGCATGAGCATGACTGATCCGGTCGCTGATATGCTGACTCGCATTCGCAATGCCTGTTCAGCTGGGCACCGCCGCGTGGACATTCCCGCGTCGAAACTCAAGCACGAGTTGTCCCGCCTGCTGCGTGACAACCACTATATCGCAGATTTCAAGCTGCTCGACGAGGGCCAGGGCGGTACGCTGCGCCTGTACCTCAAGTACCACAACGAGCTGCCCGTCATCCGCGAACTCCAGCGCGTGTCCTCCCCGGGACTGCGTCGCTACGTGAAGTGCCGCGACCTGCCGCGGGTCAAGAACGGCCTCGGCATCGCCATCGTCTCGACCCCCAAGGGGCTGATGACCGATCGCGAAGCGCGCACGGCCAACCTCGGCGGCGAGCTGCTCGCCGTGCTCTGGTAGGAGGGCCCGATGTCACGTATCGGCAAGAAGCCCGTGCCCCTGCCGGCCGGCGTCACCGCCACGGTCGTGGGGAGCACCATCACGGTGAAGGGCGGGAAGGGGTCGCTTACGCGCACCCTCCCGACCGGCATCCGGGCCTCCGTGGCGGACGGCCAGGTCGTCGTGGAGCGTCCCAGTGACGAACCGCGCGACAAGTCGCTCCACGGCCTTTCCCGCACCCTCGTGGCCAACATGGTCGAGGGCGTGTCGAAGGGGTACCAGAAGTCACTGGAGATCCAGGGCGTCGGGTACAAGGCGGAAAACAAGCCGTTCGGCGTCAACCTCGTCGTCGGTCTCTCCCATCAGGTGCCCTTCAAGGCACCCGAGGGGATCAAGATCACCTGCGAGACCCCGACGCTGGTTCGCATCGAAGGCATCAGCAAGGAACTCGTCGGCCAGGTGGCCGCCGAAATCCGCAGCGTCCGGCCGCCCGAGCCCTACAAGGGAAAGGGGATCCGGTACGTCGGTGAGTTCGTCCGCCGCAAGGCGGGCAAGACGGGAGCGAAGTAAATGCGAGCGATTCACAGCCCGAAGAGCAGCAAGGACCGGCGCTACCGCCGGCACCTCCGCGTTCGCCAGCGCGTCGCCGGCACGCTGGAGCGACCGCGCCTGGTGGTGTTCCGTTCGCTGAAGCACATCTATGCCCAACTGGTCGACGACTCGAACGGGAAGGCCCTGCTCGGCGTCAGTGATACCAGCGAGGGGATCGCCACCGGCAGCGAAGGCAAGGTCGGCAAGGCGGAGGCGGTCGGGCAGCTGATCGCCGCCAAGGCCAAGGCCGCCGGCATCGCCAAGGTGGTGTTCGACCACGCCGGGTACAAGTATCACGGCCGCGTGAAGGCCGTCGCCGAGGGCGCCCGCAAGGGCGGATTGGAGTTCTAAATGACTGACGAAACGAAGACACCGGCCGAGTCCCCCGCGACTCCTGCCGCCGAAGCGCCAGCGGCCAACAGCCAGCGCGGGCTCGGCCGCCACGGCGTGCCCGGGATGCCGGCGGCGCAGGGTGGCCATGGCGGACGCGGCGGTCAGGGCGGCAATCGCGGCGGCCAGGGCGGCAACCGTGGGGGCCAGGGTGGTGGCGGCGGCGGACGCGGCGGGCGTGGCGGCAATCGCCGTGACGATCGCGGCGACGCACAGAACGAACATGTCGAAAACGTCGTGGCCATCAATCGGGTCGCCAAGGTCGTCAAGGGCGGCCGTCGCTTCTCGTTCAACGCCCTGGTGGCGGTGGGCGATGGCAAGGGCAGGGTCGGCGTCGCGACCGGCAAGGCGAATGAAGTCGCCGAAGCGGTCCGCAAGGCCGTGGAAGCCGCGAAGCGGGCGATGGTCGACATTCCGCGGGTCGGCTCGACCATTCCCCACGAGTTGATCGGCGAGCACGGTGCCGGGCGGGTGCTGCTGAAGCCGGCGGCCAGCGGGACCGGAGTCATCGCCGGTGGCGCGGTGCGCGCGGTGCTCGAGTGCGCCGGGATCACCGACATCCTGACCAAGAGCCTTGGCTCGAACAATCCGCACAACGTGGTGCGAGCCACGATGGACGGGCTCCAGCGCCTGGTGTCGGTCAAGCAGGTGGCCCGTGAGCGTGGCATCGACGTCGATCAGCTTCCCTATCGCGCGCGGCAGGAGGTCTGATCCATGGGACGCAATCCAGTAGTCGGCCGTCAGGGCCCCAAGCACCACGCGGCAACGATCCCCGATGAGGCCGTGGCCAAGCGGCTCCGCGTCAAGCAGATCCGCTCCGGCATCGGGCATGCGGAGACGATGCTGCGCACGCTGCGCTCGATCGGGCTCCGGAACCACCAGTCCTCGACGGAAGTCGACAACACCGCCACCATGCGCGGGATGCTGTATAAGGTGCGCCACCTGATTCTGGTGACGCCGGTCGGGGAGAATTGATCATGCCGGATAAGAAGCAGACGGTCGAACGCATCACCCTGTCCACGTTGCGCCCGGCAGTCGGGTCGCACCGGACGCGCAAGCGCCTCGGGCGTGGTCCCGGGTCCGGGCTCGGCAAGACGTCGGGCAAGGGCCACAAGGGGCACAAGGCGCGCACGGGTGGATCGACGAATCCCGGCTTCGAAGGCGGCCAGATGCCAATGTACCGGCGGCTGCCGAAGCGCGGGTTCTTCAACCCGGCCAAGATCCACTACCAGGCGATCAATCTGCGCGACCTGGCCCGCATTACCGGCGACGAAGTGTCGGCAGAGAGCCTGCTGGCCGTCGGCCTCGTCAAGTCCCTCAGTGAGCCTGTCAAGCTGCTCGGTCATGGCGACATCACCCGGGCGATGGTGGTCAAGGGGATGCGCGCCTCCGCTTCCGCGAAGGCGAAGATCGAAGCAGCAGGCGGCCGGGTCGAAGACTGATGACCACACCCAGCGTCGCCGGCCTGGGCATGGATGAGGAGCTGAAGGACAAGCTCCTGTTCACGCTGCTGGCCGTGCTGATCTACCGCGTTGGCGCACACATCGCCGCTCCGATGGTGGACGTGACGGCGTTGCACGACTACATCGCGCAGTCGGCAGCGTCGACCCTGTTCAACCTGTATGACGCGCTTGGCGGCGGACTGTCCCGGTCGACGATCTTCGCGCTCGGGATCATGCCCTATATCTCGGCCTCGATCGTCTTCCAGCTCGGCGGTGGTGTCATTCCGTCGATCGGCAAGATGCAGAAGGACGAGGAAGGGCGGAAGAAGCTGACCCAGTGGACCCGCTACCTCACGGTCCTGATCTCCCTGTCGCAGGCCTACACCTTCACCCTGTTCGTCGAGGCGATCCCCAACGCCGTGCCCGGTGTTGGTGCCATCTCGCGGCTGGTGATGGTGTCGACCCTGACGGTGGGGGCGGTGTTCGTGATGTGGCTCGGCGAGCAGATCACCGAACGGGGCATCGGCAACGGCATGAGCATGCTCATCACGGTGTCGATCCTCGAGCGCGTCTGGCCGGGGCTGCTGCAGGGTGCACAGTACGTCAAGGATGGCCTGGTCCAGCCGATTCCGGCGGTCTTCTTCCTCCTTGTCCTCGTCGGCATGGTCGCCGCCGTGGTGATGATGACGATCGCCGCCCGCCGCCTGCCGATCCAGATCCCGCGGAAGGTGATGGGGCGCGGTCGCGTCCGCGAAGGCCAGAAGACCTTCATCCCGATCCGGCTGATCACCGCCGGCGTGATGCCGATCATCTTCGCCCAGACGGTCATCATCGTCCCCTCCACGATCGCCCAGTTCGCGCGGGTGCCGTGGCTGCAGGAGATCGCCGCGTTTCTCGCGCCGGGGTCGCTGCCCTACAACATCCTGTTCGCCCTCTTCATCGTGGTGTTCAGCTACTTCTACACGTCGATCATCTTCAATTCGGTCGACCTGGCGGAGAATCTCAAGAAGCAGGGCGCCTTCATTCCCGGCGTGAAGCCGGGGGGCGCCACCGCCGATTACATCGATGCGGTACTCGGCCGGATCACCCTGCCGGGATCGCTCTTCCTGGCCATCGTGGCCATCGTGCCGATCACCATCGCGAGCATGGTGGGCATCCAGGGATTCTCCTTCGGGGGGACATCGATCCTGATCGTCGTGGGCGTGCTGCTGGACACGCTGGCCCAGATCGAGCAGCATCGCACCCTGCGCAAGTACGACGGCTTCATGAAATCCGGCCGGGTGAAGTACCGGGGCCGGTCTAGCCGTTTCGGCATGTAGGTCGCACGCCACGAGTCATGCGTCGGACGGAAGGGTGGCTCTGGAACGGAGAGCCACCCTTCCTGCTATCATCCAGCATGGCGCAGACCCCCTGACGCCCATTGAACGACGGACACGCGAGACATGGATCTTCTCCTGATGGGCCCGCCGGGTGCGGGCAAGGGCACCCAGGGTGTACGCCTGGCGGAGGCGCTCGGCATCCCGAAGTTTGCGACCGGCGACCTCCTGCGGGAGGCGGTCCGGCTCGGGACTCCACTCGGGCTGAAGGCCAAGGCGGTGATGGAGGCCGGCCATCTGGTGAGCGATGAGATCATCCTCGGCATCATGCGCGAGCAGCTGGCCAGGCCCGAGGCGGGTCGAGGTGTGCTCTTCGATGGGGTGGTGCGGACCATCCCGCAGGCCGAGGGTCTGGCGGCACTGCTCGCCGAGAGCGACCGTCAACTGGATCGGGTGCTCTTCTTGGATGTCAGTGACGCGGAAATCCTCGACCGGCTGGCGAAGCGACGCACCCTGGAGAGCCGGGCCGATGATGATCCCCGCGCGGTCGTCGTGCGGCTCAGGGCGTACCGCGAACAGACGGCCCCCGTCATCGCCTGGTACGAGCAGCATGGGTCGGTCACGCGGATCGCGGCGGTCGGCACGGTGGACCAGGTTGCCACCCGGGTTCGCGCAGCCCTGGGAATGCCGTGATCACCCTCAAGTCCGCCCGCGAACTCGACACCATGGCCCGCGCGGGGCGCATCGTCCACGACACCCTTGCGCTGATGCGGGAGATCGTTCGTCCCGGGCTCAGCACGGAGGACCTCGACCGCGAAGCCGAACGGTTCATCCGCTCTCACCCCGGGGCGACGCCGTCCTTCAAGGGGCTCTACGGCTTCCCCAAGACCCTCTGCACCTCGATCGACGAGGAGATTGTCCACGGCATCCCGTCGGTCAAGCGGAAGCTCTCGGCAGGCTCCATCGTCTCGGTGGATGTCGGTGCCTGTGTCGACGGCCTGCACGCCGATGCGGCGGCGACCTTTCCGATCGGCGTGATTCCGGACGGCGTCCAGCGCCTGCTCGACGTCACCCAGCAGTGCCTGGTCGCCGGCATTGGCGCCGCGACGGTCGGCAACCAGGTCGGCGATATCGGAGTTGCGGTCCAGACGGTGGCGGAGGCGGCTGGTTTCGGCGTGGTCAGGGAGCTGGTCGGGCACGGCATCGGCACCCGATTTCACGAGGAGCCGCAAGTGCCCAACTTCGGCCAGCCGCACCGAGGAACCCATCTCCGGGCCGGGATGACGATCGCCATCGAACCGATGATCACGATGGGGAGCTACCTCACCAAGACCCTCAAGGACAAGTGGACGGTGGTGACCCAGGATGGTTCGCTGTCGGCGCACTTCGAGCACACGGTGGCCATCACCGATGAGGGGCCGCGGATACTGACCTGAGTTGCCCCATCATCCATTCATGCATCCACGGGTTGCCGGCAAGCAGGCTGGTCTGGCGGACCCGGACCGGGGCACCCGCCAAGTCGGTCACGATCCCGCCGGCTTCCCGAATCAGCACGATCCCGGCGGCAATATCCCACGGGGCGAGCTGCATCTCCCAGAAGGCGTCGAAGTGTCCCTGGGAGACTCCGGCGAGGTCCAGCGCCGCGCTGCCGGCACGCCGTACCCCACTGGTCAGCGGGATCACCTGACGCAGGATCTCGAGATACCGGGGCAACTGCTCAAGCGCCTTGAAGGGGAACCCGGTGCCGAGGAGGGCGAGGGACGCGTCCCGGACGCCCGAGACGCCGAGACGATTGGCGCCGCACCAGGCACCGCCACCCTGCCACGCACTGCAGTGGCGATGGGCCGGAACGTTCAGTATCGTGCCGGCGACGAGGTCGCCGTCGATCGCGGCGGCGATGGAGACCGACCACCACGGGTAGCCATGCAGGTAATTGGCAGTGCCGTCGAGCGGGTCAACCACCCAGACCAGGCCGGCGAGGTCGACCCCCGCTGGCGACAGCTCTTCCCCGAGGATCCGCGAATCCGGTTCGGCCCGGAGCAAGTCCTCGGCGATCCGGCGCTCCGCGGTGCGGTCCACCTCCGTGACGAAGTCGTGGTGCCCTTTGGCGGTCCATTGGGCCGACTCAGGGGCAGGGACGGTCAGGAGGAACGCGCCCGCCCGGGAGGCGGCGCGCTCGGCGAGCCGGGCGAGGCGTCGTGCATCATGGTTCATGTTGCCGCCCTCCCGGCGGTCGGGTAGCTTGACGATATGGCACGCGTATTCTCAGGAATCCAGCCTTCCGGCGAACTGCACATCGGCAATTGGCTCGGCATGGTCCGGAGCGCTGTGGCGCTCCAGGACCAGTTCGAATGCCTGTACTGCGTGGTCGATCAGCACGCCATCACCGGGGGCTACGACCCCGGCACCCTGGCCGATCGGACACGCCAGATGGCCATCGGGCTCATGGCGGCAGGGATCGACCCGTCCCGCTCCATTCTCTACGTGCAAAGCCATGTCCCGGCCCACGCCACCCTCTCGTGGCTGCTGATGTCGATCACGCCGTTGGGTGAGCTCGAACGCATGACGCAGTACAAGGATAAGGCGCAGCGTTTCGAATCGGTGCCGACCGGGTTGCTCACCTACCCGGTCCTCATGGCTGCCGACATCCTGCTGTATCGTGCTGATCGGGTTCCGGTCGGCGAGGATCAGGTGCAGCATCTTGAATTGAGCCGCGAAATCGCCCGCAAGTGGAACTCGGAATTCTCTCCGGGTGCGCCCTTCTTTCCCGAGCCGCAGGCGATCCTCTCGGGCGCGAAGCGGATTGTCGGCCTCGACGGTCAGGCCAAGATGTCGAAGAGCCTCGGCAATACCATTGGCGTGACCGAGAGCCCGGACCAGATCTGGGAGAAGCTCCGCCCGGCCATGACCGATCCCGCGCGCAAGACGCGGAAAGATCCTGGCACGCCGGAGCTCTGCAATCTCTACGCGCTGCACCGCCACTTCTCACCTGAGGCCACTGTGGCCGAAGTGGCCACCAAGTGTCGGACGGCAGGGTGGGGATGTCTTGAGTGCAAGCGCGTGCTCGCCGATCAGATGGTCGCCACGCTCGCCCCACTGCGCCAGAAATCGCTCGAGCTCTCCGCCCGTCCGGACGACGTCACCGCCATCCTCGCTGACGGCGCGGCCAAGGCGCGACGGCTGGCCGCGGAGACACTGGTTGGCGTGACGGAGCGGATGGGCTTCCTGCCGGAGGACCGATGATCACTTCCCCCATGCTCGCACGGGTCCTGAAGGCGGCGGTGTTGCGCGGCGCGTCCGATGTTCACGCGAAGGCAGGTGACGTCTTCCGGGCTCGGGTCCGCGGCGAGCTGGTGCCGCTCACCAAGCAGCGACTCACCCCGGCGCAGACGCGCGCGCTGGCGGCGACCTTTGCCGGCATGGAGCTCGAGGACCCTCGGCTCGATGGGCTGCGCGACTTCGACTGTTCGTGGGGGATTTCGGGCGTCGGGCGCTTCCGGGTGAATGTGCTGCGGCAGCGGTCGTTCTTCATGGTGATCCTGCGGGTGGTCCCGTTCGCCGTGCCGACCCCGGAGAACCTCGGCCTGCCGGACATGCTGTCGCGATTCGCCGAGTTGCCTGAAGGACTGGTGCTCATCGCGGGGGCGCGGGGGTCGGGCAGGACCTCGACGATTGCCGCGATGGTCCATCACATCAATCGCAGCCAGCAGCGCCATATCCTCACGCTCGAGGATCCGATCGAGTTCCTGCACCGCGACATCTCCAGCTCCGTGACCCAGTGCGAGGTCGGCACCGACAGCGAGGACTTTGCGCATGCTCTGCAGGCTGCCGGGCGACAGAACCCGGATGTCCTGGTGTTGAGTGAACTGCGGGAACCGGCGGCACTCGAGCGGGCGATCCGTCTCGCCGAGTCGGGAGTGCTGGTCATTGCCGACTTCAGTGCCGCGGACGCGGCGTCAGCGCTGGTGCAACTGGTGGCGACCTTGCCGGCGGCCGAGCGCGAAATAGGACGGCTCCGCCTCACGGGGGTGCTCCGGGCTGTGGCGGCGCAGCGGCTGGTGCCGAAGGCCGATGGCACCCTGCACTTGGTGGTCGAGTGGACCGAAATGACCGATCAGCTTCGCTCGGTGGTGGGCACCAGTGATGATGTGGCGCCGCTGCGCAAGGCGATCGAGCGCGCGGCCAAGGACGGTCGGGCTGAGACATTTGCGCGTGCGATGGCGGAGGCGGGAGTGACCCATGTTTGACCGCAAGCACAATTGCCTCGTGGTGGTCGGGGCCCAATGGGGTGACGAAGGCAAGGGCAAGCTCGTGGACGTCCTCGCCGAGAGCGCCGACCTCGTGGTGCGCTACCAGGGCGGGGCCAACGCGGGCCACACCGTCGTGGTGGGCGATCGCCAGTTTGTGCTGCACCAGATCCCGTCCGGCATCCTCCACCCGCAGGCCATCTGTATCGTGGGCAACGGTGTCGTGCTGGACCCCGAGACGTTCTTCGCGGAGTGCGACCAGCTGGAGGCGCAAGGCATCGCCGTGGCAGGCCGACTGTTTGTCAGCGATCGGGCGCACGTGGTCCTGCCCTTTCACCAGCTGCTCGATCAGGCCAGCGAGAAGCAGCAACAGATCGGCACCACCGGCCGTGGCATCGGGCCCGCCTACGAAGACAAGATCGGCCGCCGTGGCGTTCGGGTGGCCGATCTCATTCGGGGGACCGGTGCCCGCGACCTGCTGGTCACGCGCATCGAGCGCGCCAACGCGCTGCTCGCCATGCTGGGCGCCACCGTTCGCGCCGACCTGGCGGAGCACCTGGAACTCGCCGAACGCCTCGGGGCCCGCCTCCGGCCCCTCGCGACGGACACCGGGCTGCTGGTCCATCGCGCCGTGCGTGACGGGCGCCGCGTCCTGCTGGAGGGCGCCCAGGGTGCGCTGCTGGATATCGATCACGGGACCTACCCCTTTGTGACCTCCTCGAGCACGACGGCGGGCGGAGCGGCCATCGGAGCGGGGATCGGCCCGACCGCGATCGATGGTGTGCTGGGGGTTGTGAAGGCCTACACGACGCGAGTCGGCAACGGGCCGCTGCCGACCGAAGTCGGCGGCGAGCTCGAGGGAAGGTTGCGGGCCCTCGGGCACGAATTCGGCGCCACGACCGGCCGGCCCCGGCGTTGCGGGTGGTTTGATGCCACTGTGGTCCGCTATTCAGTCCGGGTCAATGGACTGACCGGCCTGGCGGTGACCAAGCTCGACGTCCTCGACACCTTCGCCGAGATTCCGGTGGGCGTGTCCTACCAACTCGACGGGGACGACTGCCACGAGTTCCCCAGTGACGTCGAACTGCTCGAGCGCGTCCAGCCGGTGTATGAAGTGCTTCCCGGCTGGGAGTGCTCGCTGGCAGGCGCGCGCAGGCTGGCGGACCTTCCCGCGCAGGCGCGAGCCTATCTCGACCGGTTGCAGGATCTTGCCGGAGCGCCGATCCGGTACGTGAGCGTGGGGACGAGGCGGGACCAGATCATCGAGGTGTGAACCACAGGGGCGCGGGACATCGCGCGTGGCGGTGTCCCGTCTGCTGTTGATCGATGTCCGGTTACTGCGACTGCAGCATCGTGAAGTAGTTCGCGATCCCGACGCCGTTCATCCACACCGGATCGATTTCATAATATCGGCTGGCGATGAACCGTCCCGTGGTCGGAAAATACGGTGGCGGATTGACCGCGCCGCACTTGTCGTAGGTGTGCGCTTCGGCCCAGCCGAATTGTCCCGCGCCCCAGTACGTGGCGTAGTCGACCCGGCCCTGGGCGAGGCCGCCGGTGACCCGGACACAGCCGTTGTCGGCCGTGCCGCAGGCCTGATTGATCGCCGAGATGTCCCACGACGAGTTCGCGCTCCCCGACCAGCTGGGAAAATAGGTCGAGGTGCCCGGCGTGCCTGGTCCGACCACACCCTCCCCGTACCAGTTGCCCGTTGACGTGCCGTTGCCGGCGGCAAGCAGGAACATGTTGTAGTTCGCGTCCGTGGTGGTGCCATACCCGCCATAGAACTTGCCGTTCACGGCAAAGGGGGTCTGGACGCTGTTGTCCTCGATCACCACGTTCTGTGTCGCGATGGCACCGAACATATCACCGGTGGATGTGCAGTTGGTGCCCGGCGGATTGGTGTAGAGCAGGTCGTCGGCCAGGACGATGTTGCCGGTGGCGAAGACCGAAACGCGTCCGCGCAGGCGGCCGCTGATGGCGACGTCGCCGTTCACGTAGATCACGCCCTTGAAGTTGGCGTTGGCCCCCAGGGGAATCAGGTAGGCCTTGTCGCCTGAGCGCACGGTGGCGAGCGAGGCGAGTGCGCCCGTGCGCCGCTTCTTCCACCAGCCGAACCTGTTGCCGGCAAGCGGCGTGTTGGTGAGCAGCGAGTCGGGAGTCAGCGTGTCGCCTGTCGCCCAGGTGAAGAGGCGGGGATCGCCACCGAGATAGCAGCGCCTGGTGTTGTTGGTGCTCAGCAGGGTGCGGACGGCGGTGAGTTTCGCCGAGGCGCTGCCGGTCGTCGCGGCGTAGACGCTATCGGCAACGTAGAACTGGTTGGTGCCCGTGCCGTTGATCTGCGTCTTGGCGCCGCAGGTGCGGGAGATCGCGTTCGGGTCGTTCGACTGCGTGACCCCAGACGGCACCGACGGCCACCGCCGTCCGGTGGCGTAGGCGAGGACCGAATCGCTGGTGTTGGCCGGCACCCAGACGCGCATGAATCCTTCGTCCCAGTCGATGACACCGTTGCCGTTGACGTCGATCGTGACGAACTCGATCCGCAGTCCCGGGGCCTGGAGCCCGGTGGCCCCCGAGGTCAGCGAGGTCAGGTCATAGTCGCCGCCAGCCGCATCGGCGTTCTGGGCGTACTGCTGCATCAGCGCGATGCGGGCCGGGGTGGGCCACACGATCGGCGACACGCCGGTGTGGTAGCCCAGGGTATAGCGCGCGGGGCCGCCGGTGATCGAACCGACGACGTTGACCGTGGAGCTGAAGAGCGTGCCACTGCCGCTGCCACAACCGCTCTGGACGATGAGCCCGCTATTCGAGAAGAACGGCCCGTTGACCGATTCCCCGCAGCCGTATTGTGCGCTGCCGCTCCAGTTGTTGATCGCGACGGCGAACTTGGCCCACGACTCCTGGGTCAGGAGCAGGCGCCGCACGGCGACGGCGCCGCGGACATCACTGATCACCGAGAGGGCGCTGGCAAAATTGCTGCCGTACTGTCCGGCGGTGCCCGCTCCGCCAGTGCGTCCGCCGGTCCGCCCGACATAGAGCGACATGGTCAGCCGCGGGAGGACGTTGCCGAGGGCGTCCCGCACGGCAATGCCGGACGCGAGCGTCTTGTAGCCGTTGGTCGGGAGGAGCGAATCGAAGATGCCACGATTGAGCGAATCGCGGATCATCTCCAGGCCGCCGTCCGCCATCGACTGGATCGCGCTTTCCTTGGCATAGTACTTGGTGGACAATTGGGCGCCGGAGGCGAGCATGATGCTCCCCACGGCGATCCCGGCCACCGCCAGCGAGACGACCAGCGTCATGAACAGGGCAGCCCCGTCACGGTTCCGGATCACTGAAAAGCGTGGCATCGGGGGTCTCCTTGCCGTCATGGATGCGGCGTCACGTTCAACGGCAGGATGGTCGATTCATTCGGGGTACAATCCTGCGCGGACACACCGAAGGTATAGGCAGTCCCGGGCGTGTTGCCGGAAATCATCTGGGTGTAGCTGGTTTGTGCGGTGATCGCCCGCACGATCATCAGGGGATCTGACCAGGTCGTCGCGCCCTGCAGCTTGCGGTAGAGGATGTATTGCAGCACATCCTTCTCGCCGGCATCCTGGTCCGTCGACCGCGACCAGGTGAACCAGAGCTTGCCGCTGCCCCAAGCGGTGTCCACCACCGTGAAGGTGCTCGGGGCGAGCGGATTGCGCCCGCACACCGTCGGCATCGGAATGCCGTTGTTCGGTACCCGGATGATCGTTTCCACGTCCCGGAACCGTTCGTCGCCGCCGCTCTTTCCGTTGGTGAACCGCAGACTCATGCGAATGGCGCGGACCGAATCCGGCCGCGAGGCGCTGGCCGTGTCGGTCGTCGTCGACGTCACGATGGTGCGCTCCAGCGGGAGGTTCGCCGTCGGCACGACCATCAGCGTATCGCCCGTGGCGAGGGTCCGTTGCATGAGGTACTGGAAGAACGGCCGGCCGCTCGGGTGGGCAAGGATGTTGCGCGCCACGATCACCGGTACGCCGCTGTTCACCCGCTGCCAGAGGATGTAATCATCGCTGCGCGTGGTCGACGAATCGCTCGAAAACGTGAAGATGTACGTCTCGGCGGGCGAGGGGTCGCCGCTGCCGAGCAGGAAGTTGGATGGTGGGTAAGTGTAGCTGGTGCCCGGCAGGACACCGGCGGTGGTGACGTCCCAGGATACCGATTCGGACGCCGGGGCCTGGGCGTTGAAATAGGCCGCCCAGCGGGTGCTGACGGTGTCGTTCTCGACGTAATCGGAGTTGAACGCCAGCACATTGTTGCTGCCGTACACGAGGACGGGCTGTGAGTTCGGGGTTCCAGCTCCCATGGTGCGGATCACGCGCTGCCCCTCTTCCAGCGCGCCGCGGGCGTTCTGCATGAGGTCATAGCGCTGACGGTTGCTGTCCCAGAAACGATTCTGGGAACTGAACAGCGAAAAGGCCGCCCCCATGACCACGGCGGCCATGGTGATCCCGATGAGCAACTCGATCAGGGTGAAGCCGGCGCGTCGGCACCTCTCCTGCGACGTGGTGCGCATCATGGCAGTGCAATGACGGAGGTGACCGCCACCGTGTCGGGCATTCCTGGATCGATCACCTTGACCGTAATGGTGGTCCGGTCGCGCGCGGGCGACCCGCTCTGGTCACGCACCAGGTAGGTCAACCGGTGCATCCGCGGATAGCCGGGGAAGCCCGTGGTGTCTGCGCCGGCTCCGGCGTTGTACAGCGAGACCAGCGAGGTGTAGCGCGGATCGGCGCGAATCAACTGCAGCTGCTCGTTGGCCACCCCGGCGGCCACGACCCGCGTCGAGGAGCTGCCGATGGTCTTGGCGAAGACGGCTGCAAAGCGGGTGACGCCGGTGGCCAGCAACGCCAACATGACGACAGCCACGAGAATCTCGACGATGGTAAAGCCGCGGCGGTAGGGCATTAGTTGGCTCGGCTCCAGGCCCCGGAAGAAAAGCTGTACCAGACAATCCGGCCCGTCGCCCGGGTGATCGAGACGGCCCGGCAACGCCGGCAATTCGGGTCGTAGCCCGGTCCGTGCAGATACACCGTCCCACTCGCATCGCTCGATCCGTCGCGGTGGAAGATCAGGCCGGTGAGCATGGTCGCGGCGTCCGGGTTGGGGACGTCCGGAGCGTTGACCCTGCCGAAGGCGAACCCGTCGTTGAGGGTGACATACCGCACCCGCTCCCCTGCCGTCGGGGTGCCGGAATTATTGATGTCCTCGAGGATCATCATCTTCGTGCTGTCAGGGAAGGTGATCACGATGTTGGCCTGAAGTGACAGCCCGAGCCGTTGGGCTGCGGCGAGTTCCGCCATGACGGTCCTTCCTGCCGCATCAGCCCGATAACGGGTCCAGTCCAGCCTGGTGAGGGCGATACCCGAAAGAATCCCGATCATGGTGACAACGATCATGAGTTCGAACAGGGTCATGCCAAGGTCGCCCCGGCCCACGTGGC
>JANYAG010000014.1 GCA_025361465.1 Gemmatimonadota bacterium | reverse complement strand
CAAGACAGGGCAACAGCTCGCCGATGTGGTCGAGCGTTACTGCAAGAAGGGCGACAAGCTCTACGTCGAAGGCGAGATCGAATACCGTTCCTGGGAAGACAAGGAGGGCCAGAAGCGGTATACCACAGAGATCCGGGCCCGCGAGATCATCCTTCTGTCAGGTCGTGGCGAAGCCGCAGAAGGCGGTGGCAGCAGCTGGAGTGCCCCGAGCGCCAAGCCGGCTTCCGGCGGGAAGAAGGACACCTCGCTCGATCAGGTGCCCGAAGCGCTTGACGCCGAGGATGATGATCTGCCCTTCTGATCGAGAAGCGAGGGGCGAGAAGCGAGAAGCCGCACTACGGGTTGGGATCCCACCCCATGGTACGGCTTTTCGCTTTTCGCTTCTCGCTTCCCGCCCGCCAGTCGATACTCCAGCATTCCATTACGTTTCCACCGTTCCGGGGGGCTGCTTGCCGTCCCTGGATGGCGTCCATCCGACCGTTCGGGAGGTACCGCGATGCGATCGACCCTCATTGTGCTCACCATGGTGGCGGCGTCCCCGCTGGCCGCCCAACCCCAGGATCCCGGTGGATCCCAGGCCGACGTGGTTGGCTCTTACCGGCCGGACCCCTACCGGGCACTGCGTCCTGGGGAACTGCGGTCGGCGGCGTTCCTGACCGAGATGCGGGTCATGCCGTACGGCCGAGTGCTCGGGCCGGTCGCGCCTCCCGCTGTGGTCTTCGCCCAATCCCCCGAGCTGGTTCTTGTCGGGTCTACCATCGGGGTGCAGCCCCCGGCGGGCGCCGCCTATCAGCGCGGTGACACCGTGGTCCTGGCGGTGGCCTCTCCGGGGCCGAAGGGCTGGGGTGAGCTGATGCTCCCCACCGGCTTGGCTCGCATCGGGACGAGCAATCCACGGCAGACTGAGGCCGTGGTCATTGCCCTCTTTGGTCCGGTCCGTGCCGGGCAGCTGACCTTGCCGATGAGCCCGACCCCGAAGATCGGGGAGGCCCAGCCGGTCAAGGCCGACGGCCCCACCGGGTCGTTCCTCTTCGCTCGCGAGCCGGCCGAACTCCACCAGCAAGGCAGCGAGCTCTTCATTGACCTGGGCCGCACCGGTGGGGTTCGGCTCGGCGACTTCATCGAGTTTCGCCGTCGTGCTGCTCCGCGCCCCGGCTCGGCGGACACGGTCGACGAAGCGCTGGCTGTTGGCCAGATCGTCAGCCTTGGTGAGAACAGCAGCACGGTCCGGTTGTTCCGGATCAAGGACCCGAACATCCCGGTCGGCAGCCCCGTGCTTCGGATCGCCACGCTCTCGAACTGAAGCGTGGCGCCCGGCTCGACTATCTTCCCCACAGTTCCATTCAAACCCTGACGGCGGGCGCCTTTGGCGTCCGCCGCGGAGACCTCACATGAGCGGTTCAGTCCTGATCACTGGCGGCGCCGGCTTCATCGGCTCACACATCGCCGAAGAATTCCTGGGTGCTGGGTGGTCGGTGACCTGTCTGGACGATCTCTCCCGCGGCAAGCAGGATCAGGTGCCGGCCGCTGCCCGGTTCATCAAGGCCGATGTGCGCGAACGGCTGGCGTTCGAAGCCGTCGCGGATGGCCGCTTTGATCTCCTCATCCATGAGGCGGCCCAGATCGATGTACGGGTCAGTGTGCACGAGCCGGCGCTCGACGCCTCGATCAACCTGGTCGGCTTCGCCAACATGCTCGCCGCCGCCGCTGCGGGAAAGACCAAGCGGGTGATCTTTGCGTCGAGCGGCGGGGTGGTCTACGGCGACCCGACGCTGCTGCCAACACCAGAGCCGACGGCCACACTGCCGATCTCCCCGTACGGCGTCAGCAAGCTCGCCGGCGAGCACTACCTCCGGGCATTGGGGGAATTGCATGGGTTCGAAGGTGTGGCCCTCCGCTATTCGAACGTCTACGGTCCCAGACAGGATCCCAAGTCGGAAGCAGGGGTTGTGTCGATTTTCGTCTCCCGCCTGCTGGAGGGAAGACCGCTGACGATCTTCGGAGATGGCACCCAGACCCGCGACTACGTCTACGTGAAGGACGTCGCCCGCGCCAACCTGCTGGCGGCGACCGTGTCGGCGAGCCGTGGCCCTCGACTCGACGGGCCGGCGTTCAACATCGGCACGGGTCGCGAAACCACGGTCAACGATCTCGCCGCGCACGTTGGCCGGGCCCTCGGCAAGACGCCAGTGATTGAATACACCGCGGCCCGCCCTGGCGAGCTGTTCCGATCCTGCCTCGACGTCTCGAAGGCGGGCCGCGAACTCGGCTGGGCGCCGCGTGCCACCTTTGATGAAGGGATGAAGGCGCTCGCCGCTTGGTTTGCCGGGGCGCCGAAGTGATGCAGGGAGCGACGGATTCCAGTGAATCGATGGGAGGATTGCTCGATATCGTGCTCGGGGCGAAGCTGGAGACGAAGATCGTCCTCGTCATCTGCGCCGTCTTTTCGCTCATCTCCTGGTACATCATCGCCACGAAGTGGTGGGAATTCCGCCGGCTGCGCGCGCAGCGGCGGGCCTTCGATCAGGCGGTGCTCCGGGCGCACGGCATGGATGA
Organism: Gemmatimonadota bacterium; assembly: GCA_025361465.1. GTDB lineage: Bacteria > Gemmatimonadota > Gemmatimonadetes > Gemmatimonadales > GWC2-71-9 > Palsa-1233. The sequence goes on along the minus strand of JANYAG010000014.1, from coordinate 3,072 downwards.
GCGCGAACAGGCCATGGCGGCCCTCGGGGTCTCACCCTTTGCCGAGATCGTCCGGAGTACCACGTCCTTTCTCGGCGACCTGCACGCCACCATGCAGAGGCAGGGAGTCGACCGAAGCGGCTTGTCGTTGACCCAACTCGAGGCGCTGATGATGACGCTCGAGACCGAAGTGGGCAGGGAAGTCGAGGTGGTCGGCCGGATGGTTCCGATGCTGGCCACCGTGGCCTCGGCGGCGCCATTGCTGGGCCTGCTCGGCACGGTGCTCGGCATCATCAACGCTTTCATCAGTATCGCCGCGGCGGGAACCGGGGATATCAGGGCGGTGGGGCCGGGGATCGCTGATGCCCTGATCGCCACCGCGGCTGGCCTCGCCGCGGCGATTCCGGCGGTGATTGCCTACAACATCTGCACGGCGCGGGCCCAACGGTTCGAGGGCGAGCTCGAGCGACTGGCGCAGGAGACCATCGGCGCCCTCGGGCGCGAAGGGCGGTTGTAGCGTGGCACGGTTTGGCGGCCTCGGACGTATGCGGCGGGCTCGGCATCTCAACGCCGAGGTCAACATCATCAACCTCGTCGACGTCATCCTGGTGCTGCTGATCATCTTCATGATCACCGCGCCGATCATGGCAGGCGGCGTCAAGGTGCGGCTCCCCAAGTCGGTGGTCGGGCCGGTTGACGCGAGCGATGCGGTGAACATCGGCATCGACAATGCCGGGCGCATTTCGATGGGCGAGAGCCCGCGGACCATGTCGCTCGACGTATTTCGCGCCACGATCGGCATCTACATCGCCAACCGGCACCCCAAATCTGCCAATATCAGGGCGGACGCCCGTGGCCCGGTGGGGCGACTGACGGAAGTGATGGGCGTGTTGAATGACGCGGCCAAGTCCCTGAATGTCGAGTTGAAGCTGAATATCATCGCCGAGCCCATGGCCAAGCCGTGAGCGCGACCACCCATGCCCCGGCGTCGGTTGGAGTGGCCGGTACGACCCTGGCCCACGGGCTCTTCCTGGCGGCGTTCTTCCTTGCGGCGCATCGGTCGTCGGGTTCCCTCACCGTCAGTTATGCCGTGACGCTGAACGCGGCGCCGGCGCCGCCGGATGCGGCTACCAAGCGTGGTGAGGTGGCGCCACCGAAGCGCGAGGTGGAACCGGTGGCGACGAAGGGGAAGGCCAAGAAGCCCGAACCGAAGAAGACCAAGCCCGTGCCGGTGAAGGCGGTGAGCAAGACCACGCCGCTCCCTGGCGAGAAGCCCGGCACCGGCGAAGACGTCCTGACCCGCACCTTTCCCGGACTCGACTTCCCCTTTCCGGACTACCTTCGGTCGATCGTCAACCAGATCTACTCGCGCTTCGCCCAGGAGGGATGGCCCGCGTCACTCGAGGCCGCCATCGGGTTCACCATCCACCGCGATGGCTCGGTGACGGACATCGTCATGCTGAAGCAGTCGAATTTCTATAGCTTCAACGTCGCGGCCCGGGGGGCGGTCGAGGCCGCGGCCAAGGCGAATGCCTTTGGGCCGCTCCCCAACGGCTGGCCGAGTGATAAGTTGGACATCTCCTTTTCGTTCTCGCCGAGGAAGCCGTGATCAAACCGCTGCACCGCGTGCTGGGCTGCGGCCTGCTGCTGCTGCTGTCGGTGGGATCCCTTTCGGCGCAGGATCCGGTCACCAAGCGGGTCGCCCTCGGTATCACCTATTCCGGGGGGGCCCGGCCCGGGATGATCGTCATCGGTTCGCCGGGGCTCGATTCCATTCGCCGGATCATCGAGCGGGACCTGTTGGTCAACTCCGACCATTATGAACCCGCCATCGTTCCTGACTCGACCAGCGCTTCGCAGCTGAGCATCGACGGGCTCAAGGGGCTGGGGATCCGGTGGGGGGTGCTCCTGCTGCCGGCGGCCGCTGGCGTCCAGGTCAAGCTCTACAACCTCCTCACCGGCGACCAGGTGCAGGATGTGACCCGCCTGCTGGACACCAGCGGGTCGGGGGATGGGCGCCTCGGTATTCATCAGGTCAGCGACGAGATCCAGGCCTGGACTGGCGAGGGAATCGGGATCGCCGCCACGAGAATCCTGCTGAAGATCCGTCGGGATCAGGACGACCGGATCTGGCGCGTGGACTCCGACGGCCAGAACCTGGTGCCGGTCACCCGGGCCGGCCCGCTCTACATGGCGCCGGCCTGGAGCCCGGATGGGGAGCGGATCGCCTATTCGGAGTACAGCGACGGGGCCTGGACCCTCTGGGTGCAGACGCTGCGGAGCGGCACCAGGAACCGAGTTCAGTCGAAAAACAACACCTTCCCGGCGTTCTCGCCCAATGGCAAGAACCTCGCGTTTGCGCGCGATGGCGAGAAGGGATCGAACATCTATGTGGTCGATGTCTCAGGCACGATTTGCTGCGAAGGCGTGCTGAATCCGACGCGGTTTGCGGATAATAATCGTCCTGCCTATTCTCCAGACGGCCAGCGAATTGCGTTCGTGACCAACCGCGCCGGATCGCGCCAGGTCTGGGTGATGGACCAGGATGGGTCGTTGCCGTCGGTGCTGATCATCCCCGAAACCGGGAGCGGAAACGCGGGAGCCCCGGCCTGGTCGCCGAACGGCAGCACGATCGCCTTCGCCAAGGATGTGGCGGGTGGCGGTCGGCAGGTGTACCTCTACTCCATCGGAAGCGGGCGGGAGACTATGTTGACCGCTACGGGACGAAACGACTATCCCAGCTGGGCCCCGGATTCCCGGCACGTTGTGTTGAAGACCAATCGGTCGGGGCGGGAGCAACTGTGGATCTTCGATACGGTGACAGGAGCCAATCGACTCCTGCCTACCCCGGGTGCCGCCACGTATCCGGCGTGGTCCCCGGTGCTCAGCACCACGAACTCTCGAAGTGGAGGACCGTCATGAACCAGCGTATTCTCGTCGTCGCCCTGTTCGGGCTCGCGACCACGATCACTGCCTGCCACAAGAAGGCGCCGACCGTGACCCCGACCCCGCAGCAGGCGACGGTCTCGCCTCCGCCCCCCCCGCGGGCGGCGCCGACTCCCACGGCGCCAGCCGCGGCGACCGGTGAGTCGG
>JANYAG010000022.1 GCA_025361465.1 Gemmatimonadota bacterium | reverse complement strand
GGGTGGTCTGGTGCTCGGCAGCGGCCTGCTGTTGCCGCGAGGCCGTCTCTTCAGGCCCTCGCGCCGGGACTCCTGGTTCCTGGTGCCGATGGATGATGCCCAGGGAGATCACCTCAAGGCGTACGGCCTGGCGTTCCGGGCGCTCGAGCAGGGCGACAAGGGCGAGTGGCTCCTCAACTACCGTGGCGGGAGCTTCGTCCTGGCCGCCAGCGAACGCGTCAGGCGCGAGGCGGCCCTTGCCGGCGTGACGCTCGAGCGCGCCGACGACGCGGCGATCGCGGCGATCAAGGGTGAGGTCGTCGCCAACAACATGGATGCCATCCTGCTCGAGAAGGTTCCGCGCGTCGCGGTGTACAGTCCCCCAGGCGCGCAGCCATGGGACGACGCCGTGACGATGGCGCTCGAGTATGCCGGGATCACCTATGACCGGGTCTGGGACTTTGATGTCATCGGGGACAAGCTCACGAATTACGACTGGCTTCACTTGCACCACGAGGACTTCACCGGTCAGTTCTCGAAATTCGTGGTGAGCTACGCGGGCGCGCCGTGGCTCCAGTCCATGATGGCGTTGCAGCGCGATGCCGCCTCGCGGCTCGGCTTCGCCACGGTACCCGACCTCAAGCGCGCCGTGGCTCAGCGCATGGCGGGCTTCGTGGAGCGCGGCGGGTTTCTCTTCGCGATGTGTACCGCCACGGAGACGCTCGATCTGGCGCTGGCGAGCGAAGGGGTGGACATCGCGGCGGCCTACGCCGACGGAACGCCGATCGATCCCGACGCCTCGGCGAAGATGCACTGGGACAAGGCCCTGGCGTTCCAGGACGCCAGGCTCGAACTGTCGCCCTCCCTGGCGGTGTTCAGCGACATCGACGGGCATTGGGTCAATAGTCCCGATCGGCGACCGCTCGGGGCATTCGAGTTGTTCAACTTTTCCGCGAAGATCGATCCGGTCGCCACCATGCTGGTGCAGAACCACCGGCGGGTGATCCCGGATTTCTACGGCATCACGACCTCGTTCCGCCGGCGGGTGCTCAAGCCGGGGCTGATCGTGCTGGCCGAGGAGCCAAGTGCCCCGTGGGTGAAGTACATTCACGGTGAGCGGGGCAAGGGAACGTGGACCTTCCTCGGCGGGCACGATCCCGAGGATCCACAGCACGCCATCGGCGATGCGCCGACCGACCTGTCGCTGCACCCGCACTCGCCGGGCTATCGACTCATCCTCAACAACGTCCTCTTCCCGGCTGCGAAGAAGAAGGAACTGAAGACCTGAACGATCGCCTCTCGCCCACAGTCCGGGACACCATCCGGCGCGAAGTTCGCGCGGCTGGTGGCCAGGAGGTCTCCTTCGTCGCGACGGTTGACGAGGCGGGCATCCTGCTGAGTGCCCGGGCCGTTGCGCGCGGCACCGTCACCAGTGTGCTGGCGCTCCCGGGCGTCGCCAAGCGCGGCGAGATGCTGCTCCACAATCATCCCGGCGGCCACCTCGAGCCGTCCATGCCCGACCTCAACATCGCGGCCCGCGCCCACGATGACGGCATCGGGTTCGGCATCGTCAACAACGAAGGCACTCGGCTCTATGTGGTCGTGGAGGTCCCTCGCGCGCGACCGATCGTGCGCCTCGATCCGTTCGCGATCATCGCCCAGTTGGGGGAGCATGGCCCCGTCTCGAAACAGCTGGGGAGTTACGAGGATCGACAGAGCCAGCGCGACCTCGCGGCGTACCTGGTCGATGCCTACAACGATGGCGGCGTGCTGATGCTGGAGGCGGGCACCGGGGTGGGGAAGTCCTTCGCCTATCTGGTGCCGGCCCTGGCCTGGGCGCGCGCCAACGGCGAGCGCACCGTCGTCTCGACCAACACGATCAACCTGCAGGAGCAGCTGGTGGGCAAGGACTTGCCCCTGCTGCGCCGGGCTCTGGGCGATGCGGAGCACCAGCCGACGTTCGCGCTGCTCAAGGGGTGGCGGAACTACCTCTGCCGGGCGCGGCTCGAGACGGCGCTCGCAAGCCAGCAATCCCTGCTGGAGGCCGACAAGCACGGTGAACTGGTGGACCTCGCTGCGTGGGCCGGGCACACCACGGACGGCACCCTGGCGGACCTGCCGGTCTCGCCCTCGAATGACGTCTGGGATGAGGTGTCGGCGGAGCCGGATCTCTGCCCTCGGCTGCGCTGCCGGCACTTCGACCACTGCTTCGTTTTCCGGGCGCGTCGCCAGGCCGCGCAGGCCGATGTCGTCGTGGTCAATCACCACCTCCTGGCCGCCGATCTCGCCGTGCGCCGCGCGTCGGATAATTGGGAAGAGGCCGCGGTCCTGCCGGCCTATCAGCGGCTGATTCTCGACGAGGCGCATCACCTCGAGGACATCGCGGCCGGGCACCTCGGCGTGCATGTCACCAATCGTGGCGTGCGGCGATTGTTGAATCGCCTGGAGCGCAGCGGCAAGGGACTGCTGCCGGCGTTGCAGCAGGACCTGAGCAGCGCGCAGGACCTGCTCAGCCGTGCCTCGCTCGACTTGGTGCGCGAACGGTTGATGCCGGCGGTGCTCACGGCGCGTCGCGCGGAGGAATCACTCTTCGTTCGCCTGATGGAGTTCGTCACGTCGGCCGGCACCATGCAGGTGCGGCTCGATGACGAGTTCGGCAAGCACCCGCTCTGGGCGCAGGGACTTGGCGCCGAGCTCGACGCCGCGATCCTCTCCTTCCAGGGCATCGCCGAGGTGATCGAGACGGTCGCCGATCGGCTCGCGCAGGTGGAGCTCACGGAGCGACGCGGCCAGCTGCTCAATGAGTGTCGCGGCGTGACGCGCCGACTCGAGGGACTGGTCGACGGACTCAATGCCACGCTTCGTCCCGGGACCGGTCGTCCGCCGGATGTCCGCTGGGTGGAGCGGAGCGGGCCCAAGGGCACCACGCTGCAACTCGCATCGGTGCCACTCGACCTGGCCCCGATGCTGCGCGAACTGCTCTTCGACAAGCTCACGACCGTAGGGCTCACGAGCGCCACGCTCGCGGCCGGGAAGGATTTCTCGTTCCTGGCGTCGCGCATCGGCTTGAGCGGTGACGGTTCACCCGTCACGGTGCAGGAGATCTTTCCCTCGCCGTTCAACTATGCCGAGCATTGCCTGCTGGGTGTCCCCGACGACGTGCCCGATCCGCGGGAAGAGGAAGCGGCCCACGACGGGGCGGTGGCCCAGGTGGTCCACGACCTGGCCTGGGCGAGTGACGGCGGGCTCTTTGTGCTCTTCACCTCCCACGCCGCGCTGCGGCGCGTGGCGGCGATGGTGCGCGGCAGCCTCGGCACGCGCTTCCCGATCCTGGTTCAGGGCGAGGGGCAGCGCGATCATCTGCTGCGACGATTCCGGGAGGCCGGGAATGCCATCCTCCTCGGTACGGATTCGTTCTGGGAGGGGGTCGACGTGCCCGGCCGGGCGCTGCGTGGGTTGGTCATCGCCAAGCTACCTTTCAAGGTGCCGTCGGAGCCGCTCACGGCGGCCCGGCTCGAACGGCTGTCGGAGCAGGGCGAGGACGGTTTCTTCGGGTATCTCCTGCCGCACGCTGCGCTCAAGCTGAAGCAGGGATTCGGCCGGCTGATCCGCGGAGCACAGGACGTTGGCGTGGTGGTGCTGCTTGATCGCCGGGCGGTGACCAAGAACTACGGCGCGACCCTGCTCGAAGGGCTGCCCCCGGCGGAGCGAGTGATAGGGCCGTGGAGTCACGTGCGCACCAAGTGCGAGGACTTCTTCGCCCGACATGGAATTGGAGGAGCAACATGATGGTGGTCCAGCCGAGCAAGATTGTCTGTGTCGGGCGGAACTATGCCGCCCATGCACGCGAACTCGGCAACGAAATCCCGAAACAGCCGCTGCTGTTCTTCAAGCCGTCGTCCTCCCTCATCGGTCCCGATGAGGCGATCGTGCTGCCTGGCGCATCCCTCCAGGTGGAGTACGAGTCCGAGATCGGTGTGGTGATTGGTCGTCGCGCACGGAAGGTGTCGGCGGCCAACGCCATGCAATTTGTCCGCGGCGTCACGTGTGCCAACGATGTGACGGCGCGCGATCTCCAGAAGACCGACGGGCAGTGGGGTCGCGCCAAGGGATTCGACTCCTTCTGTCCGGTCGGGCCGCGGGTGGCGGACGATGTCGATTGGGCCCACCTCGAGGTGATCGGGCGCGTCAATGGCACGGAACGGCAGCGTGGTTCGGTCCATGACATGATTTTCCCGATTCCGGTGCTGATCGAATACATCAGCCATATCATGACCCTCGAGGCCGGCGACCTGATCCTGACCGGCACGCCTGAGGGAGTTGGGAAGTTGGCGCCGGGCGACGTCGTCGAAGTGGAGATTCCCGGGGTTGGCGTCCTGCGCAATACCGTCCGAGGAGATGGGGCATCATGATCCGCATCAGCGATCGTGTCGGCAAGCTGCCCGACTACCCCCTCGCCAAGATCCCAGGCATCAAGCGCCGGCTGATCGCCGCCGGCATGGACGTCATCGATCTGGGCGCCGGCGATGCCGACGGTCCTCCCCCCGCCGAGGTTACCGAGGTGCTTCGCCAGGCGCTCGGCACCACGGCGCTGCACAAGTACGGTTTTCAGGCCGGTCTGCCGGCGTTCCGTGAGGCAGCGGTCCGCTGGATCGAGCGTCGCTTCGGGCAGCGGTTCGACGCGTACACCGAGATGTTGCCGCTGATCGGCTCCAAGGAAGGGCTGTCGCACCTGGTGATGGCAGTCTGCAATCCCGGGGACCTCGTCGTCGTGCCGGAACCGGGCTATCAGGCGTACATCGGCGGGACAATCCTGGGGAACGCCGAGCCGGTGATCGTGCCGCTCCGACCGGAGCACAACTTCCTCGTTGAGCTGGACCTGCTGCCCGAGGAGACACTGCGTCGCACGCGGCTGGTCTACGTCAACTATCCCAACAACCCGACGGCGGCGATCGCTCCGCGCGACTACCTCGAACGCCTCGTCGCCGCGTGCCGGAAGTACCACATCGTGCTGGCGTACGACAACGCCTACTGCGACATCACCTTCGACGGTTATGTGGCACCGAGCATCTTCGAGATCGCGGGCGCCCGTGATGTCGCGCTCGAGTTTTATTCGCTCTCCAAGTCGTTCCAGATGACGGGATGGCGGGTCGGCTTCGTCGCCGGGCGGAGTGAATTGATCAGTGCCCTGAACCATGTGAAGAGCTATGTCGACACCGGGCCGTTCCTTGCCCTGCAACACACGGGCGCCTGGGCGCTCGATCACGCCGAAGAACTGGTCAAGCCGATCGTGACTGAGCTGGCCCTGCGCCGTGACGCGGTCATTGCCGCCCTCCGGGCCGAAGGATTCACGGTCGAGTCACCGCAGGCCGCGATGTACGCCTGGGTGCCGCTGCCCGAGTGGTTGCCCAGTGCGGAGTTCACGACCTACGCGCTCGAGCAGGAAGGCGTGGTCGTGCTGCCGGGCAGCGGCTTCGGGCCCGGCGGGGAAGGGTTCTTCCGGATCGCGCTGACGCAACCCGCCCCTCGCTTGCGCGAGGCGGTCACGCGCCTGGGCCGGTCGCTCGCCGCCTGCAGGGAACGCCGTGGTGTCACGACTGCCTGAACGCCAGTTCGCCCTGCCGCCTGAGCCGCGTGCCCCGTGGGGCATCTGGCTCGTGTCGACCGTGCTGCAGGCCGTCCTGGTGGTCGTGCTGGTTTCCGAGCCGCAGCTCGACCGTCCGCCTGATGCCTTCCGCAGCCTGCTCTCGACTGACCTGGTGCGTCCGACAGTGGAATCGACCATTCCCTACCGGCGAGCCACGGTGGCGCGGCGAGGAGCGCCGACCCCCCAGGGCCTCGCCACCCGGATCGAGTCCGCTCAGCTGGGGATCCCGCGCGTGATCCACCCCAGACTGCCGAGCGGCGAGACGCCGCCCGTCGCCGTCGCAGGCACGCCGACCCTGGACACCGCCAGTGCCGCGCCGACCACCAGTCCGTTCCGTCAGCAGTTCGGCAACGGGTCGCTCTGGGTCCGGCCGTTGCCGATCACGCCACGTGAACTCGCTCAGCAGCTCAACGGCCTTTCGCGGAAGCAGATCGCCGACAGCGTCATCACCGAGGTGATCCAGGGTTACCTCGACCGCATGGCCGAGGAGCGCGCCCAGAGGGGGCCGGCCCTCCCGAGCTGGACCACGATGATAGGTGGCAAGAAGGTGGGCGTCGACCAGAAATGGATCTACCTCGGGCCGATCAAGATTCCCGCGGCGCTGCTCGCCCTATTGCCGATCAACGCGGGTGGCAACCCGACGGCGGCCGAATACAACAAGCGGCTGAGTGCGATGCGCGAGGACCTGTTCGAGGCGGCGCGTCGCTCGGCCAACTATGACGAGTTCAAGAAGGCCGTGAAGGAACTGCGGGACGAGACGCAACGCAAGCGGGACTTCGAGAAGAATCGGCGCACCGCGCCGGATTCGGGGCACAGTTGATGAAGCTGATTGATCACGGCGAGACCGTCCTGCTGGTCATCTCGAGCGAACTCGGCCCCGGGGCGGGCGATTACCTCGCGGCCGAACGACTGCGTGACGCCATCGACCAGCGCGGCGCCGGTCACCCCTACCGCCGGGCGCTGGTGGTGAGTGACATCGCGTGGTTCGACACGCTGGTGTTCCACGAGAGTCCGACCATCACGGTGGGCGGGCCGGGAGTCAACAGCGTCGCGGGGCGGTTCGGGGCGGAATTGCCAACGGTCTGGACCGATCGTGAGCAGGTCGTGATCCAGGCGGACTACCGGGTCGGACCGCAGCGGGCAGCGCTCTGGGGGATGAACAGTGCCGAGACGGCGGCGGCCGTCGATGCGTTCGTGGCACGCGGATGGCTGGATGAGTTTCTCGACCACTGCTGGCGCTTCCGCGCCGGCGCCTTTGCCTGAGGTTCCTGCGTGCTGCTGCTTCGCGCAACGCTTCTCCTCGCCGTCCAGATCACCGTCCGTCCTGTCGGCTCCCCGGCCCAGCAGCCCAGGCCGGCCCAGTCGAATCCCGCCTTCCGTGAGATCGTGGCCCCGGTCGCCAGGATTCTCTCGGGCGATCGGGCGTTCCAGACGGTGAACTACATCCAGCAGTTCTATCGTGACCCCGGGAGCCGCGGCTTCGATGCCGCGCTCGACACGGTCACCAGGATCCTCGTGGCAGCGGGGTACGTCCGGGAGGATCAGGCGCGGCCGACCGACCGGCTGACCTACCGCGTGGAGTCGCGTCCGCTCTCCCGTCCGGCGTGGTCGCCACTCGATGCCTCGATCACGCTGGTGGGTGAGCGGGAGCCGCTCGAGCAGTGGTCGACCAATCACAACATGCTGGCATCCAATTCGTGGTCAACGCCGACGGAAGGGATCACCGCCGAGATCGTGCCCGCGGGTGCACCCGACGTGAAGGGGAAGATCGTCTTCATCGATGTGGGAGGCACCGGTGGCGGTGGTGGCCGTCGCGGGGGCGGGGGCGTGCCGGCCGGCGCGGTCGGAGTCCTGCAGGCGCAGATCCTCCCGGCTTACAACCAGCAGGAGAAGAACCGCACTGCCCTCGGCTTCCGGGGGATGGCGTACGACAGCGTCAACAAGGCCTGGACGATCTTCCTCTCACTCGCTGCCAAGGAACGTCTCAAGGCGGCCATGGCCAAGGGCCCGGTGCAGGCGCATGTCGTGGTGCGGGCGGTTTCGGAAATACGGCCTGAGCGGACGCTCGTGGCCGAAATCCGTGGTTCGATCGCGCCCACCGAGCGCTTCGTGTACTCGGCGCACGTGCAGGAACCCGGCGCCAATGACAATGCCACCGGCGTCGCGCTTTTGGCCGAGATGGCACGGACTGCAGCGGTGATGCTCAAGGCAGGACAGGTCAATCCTGGGCGCACCATCACGATGCTCTGGGGTGTCGAGATCTCCTCGACGCAGCGCTACATCTCGGAAGATTCGGTGCGACGCAAGGGAATCACGTGGGGGATGTCGCTCGATATGGTGGGCGAGAACACCGCCCTGACCGGCGGGACGTTCCTGATCGAGAAGATGCCCGATCCGTCAAAAGTCTGGGTACGTGGCGAGGACCAGCATACCGAGTGGGGCGCCGGCCGCCCGATGACGGCGAAGGATATCTGGCCCCACTACTACAACGACTTCGTCAAGCAGCGTTGCGTCGACCAGTCCGTTGCGACTGGGGGTGCCTGGGTGGTGAAGGCGAATCCCTACGAAGGGGGGAGCGACCACACTCCGTTTGTCTCGGCCAGGATTCCCGGCGTGCTGATGTGGCACTTCACCGACCAGCACTACCACGACGATCTCGACCGGATCGACATGGTGAGTGCATCGGAACTGGCTCACGTGGGCAATTGCGCCCTGGCGACCTCGTTGGTCCTTACGGCCGGCAACAAGCCGGGCTACGCCCGTGCCGCGATTGAGGAGATGGCCGGGATTGCCGAGCGGCGGCTCGACGCGGAGGGTGCGCTGTCGCGAGTGGTGCTGGCGGCGAAGGATGGCATCGGGAGGATCCCCGAGGATGCGACGAAGCCCGACACCACCACTGCGGGCGCCCTCGCACTGCAGACGACGATCCTCGAGGCGTGGCGCGACTACTACCTTGGCGCGATTGCGCGGATTCCCGAAATGACGCTGCCGCAGCTTGACCTGGCGGCTGAGGTGACCGCTGGCCAGGCGCGCGTGACGAAGCAAGCGGCGGAGGTCCTCAAGACGCTGCGGCGCTGATCCGTCGCAAGCTCTCCTCGCGTCCTACCACCGCGAGCAGTTCGTGCACCGGCTCTGACACCGTGCCGCCGGTCAACGCCACGCGCACCGGCTGCATCACGTCGCCGAGTTTGAGACCGTTGGCCTCGGCCACGGTCCGCAGCGCGCCTTCGAGCGCAGGCGGCAACCAGTCGAAATCGGGAATGCGTTGCAGCGCCCCATGATCGAGCCGCAGGTTGGCCGCGAAGCGGTCGCCCATCTTCGCGACCAGAGCCGCCCCCTTCTCATCCCGGACGATTCGCGACGCATCGACCCGCACCGCCACCTGCTCGGCCACATGCAGGATGGTGCGCGAGCGGGTCTTCACCGCATCGATGACTGGCGACAGGTTGCGATCGCCGGTTGCGATTCCCATCCGCTCGAGCTGGCGCTGCACCGCGGGGAGCAGCTCCGACGCAGCCATTGCCGAAAGGTACTGGCCATTCATCCACTCGAGCTTGGTGGTGTCGAACACGGCCGGTTTCGACTGGATCTGCTCGAGCGAGAACTCGTTGCTCAACTCCGCCTGGGTCAGAATCTCGCGATCGCCGCCCGGTGACCAGCCCAGGAGCGCCAGGAAGTTGCGCATCGCCTCGGGAAGGATGCCCATGTCCTGATAGTCGCCGACAGCGGTCGCCCCATGCCGCTTCGACAACTTCTTGCCGTCGAGGCCGAGGATCATCGGCACGTGGCCGAAGATCGGCGGTTCGTGGCCCAGGGCACGATACAGGGCAATCTGTTTCGGGGTGTTGGAGACGTGATCGTCACCACGCAGCACGTGGGTGATGCTCATGGCGATGTCGTCGGAGACGACGGCCATGTTGTAGATCGCCGAACCGTCGGACCGGAGGATGATGAAGTCGTCCAGGTCGCCGCCTTGCCACGAGATCCTGCCATGCACCGCATCGTCCCACGCGATCTCCCCCTCGGGCATCGCGAAGCGGATGGCGTACGGCATCCCGGCTGCCTCGCGTCGGGCCTGCTCGTCGGCCGGCAGCTCCATACCCGCGCGGTGGTAGCGGAAGACGCCCCCGCGGGCCTTGACCCGGGCCCGCTCGGCGTCGAGTTCCTCGGCGGTCAGGAAATCCCTGTAGGCGTGTCCGGAAGCGAGCAACCGCTCCGCGTCGGCGCGGTGGCGGTCGGCGTAGCTGCCCTGGAAATACGGTCCTTCGTCCCAGGTGATGCCGAGCCAGCGAAGCCCATCGAGGATCACCTGCGTGTGCGCGTCCGTACTGCGCTCCTTGTCGGTGTCCTCGATCCGCAGCACGAAGACTCCGCCGTACCGCCGGGCGAACAGCCAGTTGAAGAGCGCGGTCCGAGCGCCGCCGACGTGGAGGTACCCGGTGGGAGAGGGCGCAAAGCGGATACGCGGCTTGGTCATTGGCAGCTCGATGGGGAGAAAAACCAAGAGTCGTGAATCATGATTCATGACTCACGACTCATGACTTGCACGGAGCGAGAGGGATTCGAACCCTCGTTAGGCGGTTACCCACCTAAAACGGTTTAGCAAACCGCCGCCTTCAGCCACTCGGCCATCGCTCCTTCGGCCGGGAAAAGATAGCGGCCCCCTCCCGGTCTGTCATCCCGAACCCGGCGGCTAGTGCCCCGGGGCCGCCCGCCGCGAGGCCACAATCGCCCGCGCGGCCTCGGCGATCGTCGGGCCACCGCGCGCGAAGAGATCGGCGGGAATCTCGATGATCCGGCCCGCCTTCACCGCGGGGAGGTCGCGCCAGCCGGCCTTCGACCGCAGCTCCGCCAGGCGCGCGCCGGGGGCAGGTCCGCGAGACGTGAGGATCCAGTCCGGGTTCCGGGCGGCGATGGCCTCGAGCGATACGGTGGGCCAGCTGCCTGCCAGGTCGCCAAAGAGATTCCTGAGGCAGGTGACCCCAAGGATGGTGTTCATCCAGGTCGCACCACCCGTTGTCATCGGCGGATCGGTGCCGACCTCGAGAAACACCGTCGGGGCCTTGGCAGGGCCATTGGGGCACGCGTCGGCCTGGATCGTCCGGAGGTCGCTCCGCAGCTGTTCGGCCAGTGAGTCAGCTTTCCCCTCGGCACCGACCATGACCCCGAGTCGGCGGAGATTAAGGAAGATGTCGCTGGTGTCGGTGGTCTCGAACGACACCACCGGGATGTGGAAGGGGGCCAGTGCGCGCAGCAGATCGGACGACGATCGGTTTCGCCAACCAATGACGATGTCGGGGCGAAGCGCGGCGACCGCTTCTGGCGATGGATCGAGTCCGCCACCGATCGATGGCAGGGAGGCTAGTTCGGATTGCCGGTCAAATGCGGTGCGCGCGACGAGCCGGCTCCCGGCGCCAAGCGCGACCAGCCATTCGGTCGCGGTCTGCATCGTGGAGACGATGCGGTGCACCGGCAGGGGCGCGATGGTCACGGGACGGCCTTCAGGATCAACGAACGGCGCCGCCGCCGCCGGGGGCGCCGCAGTTCTGGCCCCACAAGCAACCGTGATCGCCAGGGCGGCGATCACGGTGAGGGTAGCGCGTGGCATGCCGCGAGCGATCAGTTCCCGCCGCGGCCGCGACCGCCCATCATGCCGCCGAGATCCATGTAGCCTTCCGGGATCTCGAACGCGCTCGCCGGGACGTTCCCCTTCTCAATCTTGGTGACTTCGAAGCTCACCTTTCCATCGGTGGTCCAGACCTTGAGGGGATACCCGGGATGGCTGGCCATCAAGCGGGTCCAGCTGGGCGAACCGGCCGCGCCGCGTCCGCGGCCGCCGGGTCCGCCACCCATGCTCGGAAACGTGAAGGTCCCCATGTCGGTGCTCAGGCAGACTCGGGTCACTTCCTTCCTGCTGGTGATCTCGAAGTCGTTGCATTTGTGCCCGGCGATCGTCTGCGAGGTGCCGAGGGCCTTGACCTCTGGCGTGGTGGTGTCGGCGGCCTGGCCGCGACCGGCCAGCTGATGCAGGTCGACGACCTGCTTGATGCCCTTCATGTTGCCGCCGCCCATCGCACCGAACTGCGCAGCCATGTCGCCAGTCAGCGGGATCAGCATCGTGCTCTTGCCCGCCTTGGTGTCCATGATGATCCTGATCTCCGCCCCGGCCATCGGGCCCATGTTGGCGCCCCCGGTCATCACCACCGAGGTCTGATCGCCCTTGACGAGGAACTTCATCTCCCCAACCGTGCCGTCGGCGGCTCCCATGCTGGCCGTAACGGTTCCTTCGAATCCCTGGGCGGCCAGTGGGGCGGCCAGCACCATCATGGGAAGGAGAAGCTGTGTGATACGCATCGGGACCATCCGGGTGAAGGGAGAGAAGGGACGGCGTGGGTGAGATTCGAACTCACGAGACCCTTACGGGCCCGCCGGTTTTCAAGACCGGTGCATTCAACCGCTCTGCCACCACGCCACGACCCCCAAGTTACGGACCGGTGGGCTTGCGACGAAAGGGGGCAGGCCGGAGCGACCCCATCCCGCTTGTTTGGCAGGGGAGCTTCCGCTAGGGTTTTTCATGATCGATCCCGTGGATCTCACTCGACAACTCCTGGTGATTCCGTCGCCCACCGGCCACGAACAGGCGGTGTGTGCCTGGCTGGCCGAATATCTCGTCGGGCTGGGGTACTCCGTGGAGCGCCAGACGGTGACGGCCGGGCGTGACAACCTCTATGCACGACGCGGCACCCCAGTGGTTGTGTTGTCCACCCACCTCGACACCGTCCCCCCGGACGTGCCATTTCGCGAAGATGCTGCCACGCTGTACGGCCGGGGGTCCTGCGACGCCAAGGGGCTGGCCGCGGCGATGGTCGCGGCGGCGGAGCGGCTGCATGACGGTGGGGAAGATCGCGTGGCGCTGTTGTTCGTGGTGGGAGAGGAAGATGGTTCCGATGGCGCGCGCGCCGCGGACCGGTTGCAGCCGAAGGGGCGCTTCCTGATCAACGGCGAACCGACCGAGAACCGGCTGGTGATCGCCCAGAAAGGGGCGCTGCGCATCACGCTCACGGCATCGGGGCGCGCCGCGCACTCGGGCTATCCCGAGCTCGGCGAGTCGGCGATCAATCACCTGCTCGACGCGCTCGAACGCATTCGGCGCATCGACTTGCCGGTCGATCCGTTGCTGGGCCGCTCGACGCTCAACATCGGACGGATTTATGGCGGTGCCGCTCCCAACGTGCTGGCACCCAGTGCCAGCGCCGAACTGCTGATCCGGCTGGTGGGCGATGGTGCGCCGATTCGCGCGGCCGTGGTCCAGGCCGCCGGCGGGAATGTCGCGGTGGATTTCCCGCTCGAAATCCCCGCCCACCGCGCCCCTTCGTTGCCGGGTTGGGACGAGACCGCGGTGGCGTTTGCGTCAGACCTGCCGTTCTTTGGCGCCTGGGGCGGTGGGTACCAGCTCGGTCCGGGATCGATTCACGTGGCACATACGGACGGTGAGTACCTTACCAAGCAGGCGTTACTCGACGGGGTCGATCGCTATGAACAGCTTGCTCGCACACTCCTCGCCCGTGTGACGTCATGATCGTCATGAAGTTCGGCGGCACATCGGTCGGCACTGCCGACGCAATCCGGAAGACGGCTCAGGCCGTGCTCAGCAGCCGAGCGGAGTCGCCGATCGTGGTGGTGTCCGCTCTCGCCAAGGTGACCGACGCCTTGCTCGCGCTCGAAGGGCTGGCGACCGCGGGGGATGCCAGCCGACTGGACGCGGCGGTGCAGGCGCTCGAGCGCCGCCACGACGAGGTGGCCGGCGACCTTGGCGTCTCGCCGCAGGTGGAGGCCGCATTGGACGGGCAATTCCAGGAATTGCGCGAACTGGTCGGTCGGCGTCTCGGCCGCCGATTCACGCCCGCCGATCGGGACCAGCTGCTGGCGATGGGCGAGCTGCTGAGCTCCCGCCTGGTGACGGCTGCGCTTGCCGCGGTACGACTTCCCGCCGAGTGGTTCGACGCGCGCCTGGTCCTCCGGACCGACGATCGATTCGGTGGGGCGATCCCCGCCATGTCGGTGCTGCGCACCAATGCACGTGACTTCCTCCTCCCCCTGGTGCATGGCGGGGCCATCGTGGTTACGCAGGGCTTCATCGGCCGCACCGCCGATGGCCGCACGACGACCCTTGGTCGGGGCGGCTCCGATTTCACCGCCGCGCTGCTGGGAGCAGCCCTGCAAGTCGACCGGGTCGAAATCTGGACCGATGTCGACGGACTGATGACCGCCGATCCGAGAATCGTCCCGTCCGCCCGGCTGGTCACGCATGCCACCTACGACGAGGCGGCAGAGCTCTCCGCGTTCGGGGCCAAGGTCCTGCACCCCGCCACCCAGTTGCCGTTGGTGGAGGCGGGGATCCCGATCCAGATTCGCAACACCTTCGCGGCGGAGCAGGCTGGAACCTGGATCTCGGCCGACCGCGGGCCGGGGGATCATGGCACCGTGCGTTCGATCTCGTTCAAGCGTGGCGTCACGGTGGTGCAGATCCGGGCGCCGCGGATGCTGGGCGCGTTCGGCTTCCTGCGGCAGATCTTCGAGATCTTCGAGCGCCACGAGATCGTCGTCGACGTGCTGGCCACCAGCGAGGTGAGCGTGTCACTTACCGTTGACGATGCCCGCCGGATGGAGTCCGCAGCCGCCGAGCTGCGCACCATCGGAGAGGTGTGGCTGCACTCCGGGCGCGGGGTGGTGGCCGTCGTGGGCAGCGCGATCCGTGAAACCGCCGGGATCGCGGGGCGGGTCTATTCCGCGGTCGCGGATGTCAACATCGAGATGATCTCGCAAGGCGCCTCCGCGACGAACCTCACCTTCGTGGTGCGGGAGGAAGACGGGGCCAAGGTCGTCCGGGAATTGCATCGGGAGTTCTTCGGGGAGGCGACGTGAAGCTTGCGATTGTCGGCGACGGGCGGATGGCCCGCGCGATCGCCGCCGAAGCCGCGACCGCGGGCGACGAGGTGATCGCCATGCTCGGCCTCGACGAGAACCGCGAGGCGGGCGGCATCACGGCGGCTCGGCTCGGTCAGGCGGATATCGTGTGCGAGTTCACGGCGCCCGACGCCGTGGTCGCCAATCTGCGTGCACTCAG
>JANYAG010000300.1 GCA_025361465.1 Gemmatimonadota bacterium | reverse complement strand
ATGATCTTGCCACCCTCATGCCGGACTCGATGCTGGCGGCCTTCGACTCCGCAGCGACTGGAGGGGCGAGGGTGGCCAGATCATCGCGGTAGCGTGCCAGCGACGCCCCGTTGGCGAGCAACAGTCCGCGGTACCAGGGGGTGACCCCATCGAACTTCCCGGCCTGGAAGAGCGCAGTCGCACTCTCGAGCAGGCCGAGCGGTTCATCCGGCTGCAGTTGTCGATAGGCACTCAGCGCCTTCAGGGCAGAATCGAGTGAACCTGCCGCGCGCTCCACCATCCCGCGCGCGAGCAGCATCGCCGGCGAGCGGCCAGCGGGCGTGGCAGCGGTCGTCCGCGCCACGCCCAGCGACAAGTCGAGGCGAAGCGCGTGTTGCTGGCGCACGGCCGTCATGATCATGGCCGCGACCTCCCCGGCAAGGAGGGAATCGACCTTGAGGCCGTGCCCGATGGCCGCCTTGGCCAGCTTGAGCGGGTCCTTGCCGAGCGCGCGCTGGACGTCGAGCACGAATTCAAGCTGCCCTTCGACGATGCCGAGTTCCGCCAGTCCGTGACCGAACCAGGCATAGGGCCAGTCGGGATGCTGATCGGTAAGCTGGTCGAATTCATCGGCGGCCAACTGCAGGTCGACAAAATCGCCGGTGACATCGGCGTGGCGGAGCATGAGGAAGCCGTGGCGCAACTGCTGGAACGCCGCGCGCGACGTGTCGGCGACACGGATCATCTTCGGCAGGGCCAGGACGTCGAGGGAGTCGGCCGTCCCGATCCGGTAGAGCGTGTCCCTGAACGCGACGAGGGCCTGCCGATCGCCGGGTGATTGTGCGGCGAGGGGGTAAGCAACGAGAAGGAGGCAGTGCGCGGCGTGCAGGGGCTTCATGCTGTTCCCAGATCTGGGAATTAGTGAGCGGCTCTCTTGCTCCAACATACACCTGAGGGACAGGACAGATGTGCGGCTAGATTTCGCGGCTTCGCCCTTTCTTTCGGAGTTCTTGATGCGCCCAGTACTCGGCTTCGCGCTGTCCCTCACCATCATTGCCGTTCTCCCTGCCCAGGAACCGGCAGCCAAGGCCCAGCGCGAGGCGCGCGATATCCTGAGCGAGATGATCTCGATCAACACCTCCGTGGTGCGTGGCGGGACCACACCACTTGCCCAGAAACTCGCGGCGCGCTTCCGCACCGCTGGAGTGCCCGAGGCCGACATTCAACTACTCGGCGCCGACGCCAAGGACCAGAACCTGGTGGTGCGTCTTCGCGGCAAGGGACCTGCCAAGCCAGTGCTCTTCCTGGCGCACCTCGATGTGGTCGATGCCATGCGGGCGGACTGGTCGATGGAGCCCTATGAAGTGAGTGAGAAGGACGGTTGGCTCTATGGGCGCGGCACTATTGATGACAAGGGGCCGGCGGCCACCGCGGTGGCGGCGGCACTGGCACTGATCCGTTCAGGGGTGACGCCCGATCGCGACATCATCCTGGCGTTGACATCAGGGGAGGAGTTTGGCGATGAGTCGGGGGCGGCGTGGTTGCTGCGCCTGCACAAGGAGCTGGTGAACGCCGACTATGTCTTCAACTTTGACGCCGGCGGCCCGGCGATCGACCAGGATGTGTTGCGCTGGATCAAGTTGCAGGGCGCGGAAAAGGTCTACTGGACCGTCACCCTCACGGTGAAGAACGCCGGCGGCCACTCCTCCTTGCCGCGGCCCGACAATGCCATCCTCCGCCTTGCGACGGCGCTCAAGCGCCTCGAGGCCTATCCCTTTCCGATTCACCTCACCGACATCGCGCGGGCCGAGCTGACCGCCCGCGTTCCTTTTGTCGAGACCAGCGAGGCGAACGCGATTCGGGACGTGCTGAAGAAACCGCTCTCGCTGGCCGCGGCGGAGTCGTTCGCGGTGCGGACACCCCGCTTCAATGCGCTGCTCCGCACCACCTGTACCCCGACGATGCTCATCGCCGGGCACGCGGAGAACGCGCTGCCCGCCTTGGCCGTCGCCACGGTCAATTGCCGGTTGATTCCGGGTGAGTATGCCGCCGACATCCTGCGGATGCTGAAGGCGATCATCGCCGATTCCGCGGTGACGATCACCGAGATCCATCCCGCCCGGCCCTCACCGCCGTCGCCGTTGTTGCCGGAGCGGATGGCGCTCATCAAGCAGGCGGCCATCGACACTTGGGGCCGGGAGATTCCGCTCGCTCCGGTGCAGGAGACTGGTGCCACCGACGGACTCTACTTCCGCAACGCCGGGATTCCCGTCTACGGCATCACCGGCATCGCGATGCCGGTCAACGAGACCCGCGCGCACGGCAACGACGAGCGGATCCCGATCAAGTCGTTCGAGGACGGGGTGACCTTCGCCACGGCACTGATGCGGAGGGTGGCGGGGGGGAAGTAATCAACCTGGAACGGAATCGATGGTCGCGCGTGTTTGCGAGCTGCAGAAGGGCTTTCATGCGCGTCCTGGCGCACTGTTCAGCGTGTATTGCTACCCCCCCCCCCCCTCAGGAGTGCCCGGCGTAGCCTCATGTCTCGCGAGGCTATCGAGCAACTCCTTGATGATCTGATGAGTGGC
>JANYAG010000254.1 GCA_025361465.1 Gemmatimonadota bacterium | reverse complement strand
CGCGGGCGATGGTGGACGAGGCGCCTCGACGCGACCAGACGGTGTTCGATGGTGAGCAATTGACGCTTGGCGGGGTGACCGTCACGCTGGTGATGACGCCGTTCTACACCTCAGGCACGATGTCGGTGATCGTGCCGGTGACCTGGCATGGCGAGCCGCACACGGCGGTGGTGATCGGGGCCACCCGCATCCCGCCGTTCAATGCTCTCCTGACTGCGTACATCAACTCCGCGAAACATCTCGGCGAAGTGGCGGAGTCGGCGCATGTGGATGTGGCGCTCGTCACCACTCCGTTCGTTGACAACGGCGTTGCCAGGATGGACTCGCTCCGGCGCATCGCGGCCGATGTACGACACCCGTTCCTCATCGGCCCGGAGGGATTTCAGCGACTGATGGGAGTCATCCGAGAATGTGGTTGGGTGAACCTGCTGCATCCGCGGGAGCGTGAGGCCAACCCGCAGTGATCACCGGATCGGCGCACCCTTGGGTCCGGGTACGCCGTGGACGCCCGGATCCGGACTGCGGACGGCCGGGGGCGCGGTGCCCTGCCGCAGCGACGGCCTGGCGATGGTGCTGTCGTTCGCCAGGTTGAAGACCACTGAGGCGAAGGCCTTCGAGACCGTGGTGAGGACGACCGGATCGTTGTTGGACAGGTTGTCGCACCAGAGGAATGGCCGGTCGACGCAACCGCCGTCGGTTCCCGGCACGGTCCCTTCATAATTGCCAACGTACCCGCCGAACTTCGACACGTCGGTCGAGGTCTTGCAGCAATCCTGTCCCGTCAGGACGCCGGTGTTCGGTACCCCCACCTGGGCAAATTCGTAGGAATCGGTGCCGTCGTTGCTGCGACTCTGGTACGGCAGTCCCGCGGCCGTGAAGTAGCTCGCGAAGTAGTTGTTGCCCACCTGCGAGGCCGGAACGACGTTCGCAGGGAAGCTGCTTACGCCGGTGGAATTCGCCGGATCCGCGATGGCGTAGACATAGTTGGGGGTCGCGGTCACGTCGGCGTCAATGTCGAAGACGATCCGGCCAAGCTCGGCCGCCGGGAGGGTCCGTGTGTAGTGGTATGAGCCGAGCAGCCCAAGCTCCTCACCGCCGAACCAGATGAATCGCAGCTGATTGCGCGTGCTGGTTCCGGCCATCTTGAGGGCGATCTCCAGGATCGTGCTCGATCCGGACGCATTGTCGAGCATCCCCGCTCCGTAGATCGCGCAGAGATGAGCGTCGACCACGACGACGTGGTTGGTGTCGCCGTGGGGCGAGTCGGCAATCAGGTTGTAGTCCACCCGGCCGGGATCGACCACGGTCTGGATCCTGAGACGAGCGGTGATCGGGCCTTGCTGCGCCTGGGTGTAAAGATTTTCACCGACGGCGTACGATGCCAGGCACGCCACCGGTATCCCGTGGTTGACCAGTCCGCCGCAGCTGCTCGCCGTGGTCCGGCCGGTGCTTCCCTCGTTGAAGACGATCACGCCTGAGGCGCCGGCCGTGGCCGCGAGGGCGATCTTCTGGTCAAAGCTGCAGGTGCCCCGCTGAATCAAGGCGATGCGTCCGGCGACGAATCCCGTGAAGCTGGTCGAGGTGCAGCCGCTGGACGACGAATTCAGCGCGGCGGGAGCCGGGATGAGGATACCGCCAACCGGCTGGATCGGCGCGGTGACATCACCACTGCCCGAGGTGCTCGGCGCGACAAAATCGGGTCCGAGTGTGAAGGTGTGCGGAGTGGGGGACAGCTCGTTGAGCAGCGGTGTGCTTGAGAAGCCAGTGTAGGTCATGGTGTACGGCTGAATCGTCACGCGATACCCGGCCGCACGCATGAGGCCGGCGACGTAATTGACCGACGCGAGGTAGCCGGGTTCGCCGGCATTGCGCGACGCGTGCCCGTCGGGTCCGGGATTGGCATCCGCGATCTGCTGGAACGCCACCATGTGGCTCCAGAGCGCGTCCTGCGCGATGCAGCCGACCAGCGCGGGCGCGGTGCCAAGGTTGCGCGCGGCGCACGCCGTGTCGGACGGGTTGCCCGTGGCGACCGGACTGGTGGAGTCTGCGCCGCAGCCGATGACAAGGGCCACGAGCACGAGGGCGATCAGTCGGTGCATGGCGTGGCTAGCGAGGCTGCGCCGGCGGGGGCTGGCGACTGTAGTCGAGCTGGCTGCCCCGCACGCTGTGGGGGACCAGGTACACCACGATCATCAGGACGGTCGCCAGCACGACAAGTCCGCGAGTTGCCCGCCAGCGACGCACCACGGCGACGGCGGCGATGGCCCATCCGATCCACATCAGCAGGGTCTTGTTGTCGGTGAGATCCCAGCCCCAGGGGATGCCGGTCCAGTAGGCGCCAAACGCGTACTTCTGCGTCAGGGGACCCAGGACGAGGCCGCCCAGGGTGAGCGCGACGAGGGTCACCAGCGCCAGGCGCTGGTACTCCGGCGCCTTGAACAGTGCCGCAAGCCCGGAGCGCAGCCCGAGGAGGATCGCAAGGAACATCACCACGATATGCGGAATGAGCACGACCAGCGGTACTGGCCCGTGGTACCGGAGGATCACGGTCTCGTCGCCGTTGGCGGGCACGCGCACCGGTCCGGTGCTCCCCGGCAGCGTGAGGTAGTACTCGACCTTCCCGGCCGCCGGCTGGCTCGGGATCGTCGCCACGAGTTCCTTGCCCTCGATGCTCATCGGGATGGCGGTGAACGGCTCATCCGTGGGGAATCGCCGCCAATTCAGCGTTCCGCTGGAACCGCCGGGTGGTGCCGGGACGGTCACTCGTGCACCGGAGGTGGTGGGATTGCTCCGGGGAAGCGAGAGCTTCAATGGAGTGCCGCCGAGGGCAATCGTCGCCCGATATGGGTGTGATGGCCCGGTCATCCGCTGCCATCCGGCCGTGATCACCGTCAGTACGAAGCCTGCGACCCAGAACATGGTGCTTCGCGTCACAAGAAGGTTCCCCTGTCAGTTTCACCGTGGTATCGTCGCTTCGAACCAATCTAGCCGGAACCGTTCACACCTGGCCTCCCCCTATCGCGGAACCACCGGCAGCACCACATGCGACGGGTGCGCTGCGTCATGGAGCACTCGCTGGTGCGCCAGCACGAACGTCGAATCCCGCTCGTTGTTCCCGCCGGTGTTCAGGTTCCGGTCGTACTTGGGGAACAGCGCGGACGTGATGCTGACGCGGAGCCGGTGGCCGGGCGCGAAGACCTTTGACGTAAACCAGAGGTCCATGTCGTAGCGCTCGACCTGCCCCTTTACCAAGGGCACTTCCTTGTCCATGCCCTTCCGGAATCGCGCCCGCACGAAGCCGTCCTGCACCCGCTCGGCGTGACCGTCCGGGAAAACGTCGAGCAGCATGACCGCCCAGTCGGTGTCATGTGCGTCGCTTGCGGCCCAGAGCGTTGCCGACATCTCGCCGGTGACCTCGACTGGTCGGGTGAGCGGCTTCGACGTGAAGACCAGCGCATCACGCCGGGTGGCATTCAGCGCCGTGTAGTCCTCGTTGAGCGATTCCTCGAGCTCGCGCGAATCGATGAGAAATGGCGTGGGATCGCCGGGATTGTAGGTGAAAGTGTCGGCGGCCGCGCCGCGCGGCGGCAGCGTATCGAGCACCCCGTTGCCCGCGCTGGTCTGCGCCGCCCCGCCCGATGAGATGTACCACTTGGTCGCCTTCGCCCGCGCCAGCGGCCACTCATTCTCCTGGCGCCAGCTGTTGTCGCCCTGGACGAAGATGTCCACCGGCGGCAGCGTGTCGACCCCGTTGTTCTTGCCGAGCAGGTAATGGTCGAACCACCTGAGCTGGATGTCGCGGTATTCGTAGCGTGCCTGCGGCCCGAAGTCGCCGGCCACGTAATCCACACCCTTGTGCGCGTGCACGCCCATGACCAGGTGCCACGCCGGGTGGTTCTTGACCTTGAGCAGCGCGTTGGTGTAGTCGAGCGGGCCGCGTGAATCGTCGTGCCAGCCGGCCAGCGAGAGCGCCGGGACGTTCACCTTGTCGATGAACGTCGTTGCCGCGTGCGCCCGCCAATAGGCATCGAGCGTGGGATGCGCGATCCAGCGCTCCCAGATCGGCACCACCCCGCAGCCGAGCCGCTGCGGCAAGGTTGCCAGCGGGAGGTGGGTGATCGCCTCGCCGATATCGAGTTCCGCGGTGTTGTTCGCCATGTTCCGCCCGCGCATGAGGCAGACCCAGTCGACGTTGATCGGCCCGAAGGCCATGGCGGCATACGGCACGATCCGCCACGGATCGGAGGTTGCCGCTGACGGTGCGATGGCGGCGAGGTGCGGCGGCGCACTCACCGCCGCAAACCAGGCCAGGCGTCCTTCGTCTGAATGGCCGATCAGCCCGACCTTGCCATTCGCCCCGGGGAGACGAGCCGCCCACTCGACGGCGTCGTAGCCGTCCTGGATGTCGTGGCTGTAGTCGCCGAACTCGGCGATGTCGCCGCTGGACTTCCCGCGTTCCCGCACCAGCTGCCCCACGAAGATGTAGCCGTGCGAAGCCCACCACCGCCCTGGACCCGGATTCGACGCGCGATAGGGCGAGCGCTGCATCACGACGCCAAAGGGCCCGGGCCCGACGGGGCGGACGATGTAGGTCTCGAGCTTCACGCCATCACGTGCCGGCATCAGGCTCGTGGTATCGACGACGGTCGCGTACAGCGAGTCGGAGGCCGGCGTCTTCCAGACCTGATAGGTTGGTTCGACGGCGCCTGGGGTGGCGCGATGGACAAGCCGGTAGCGGCGATCCAACGGTCGGCCGTTGGTGTACTGCACACCCTCGAGCGTGTCACCATGCCAGGCGGCGCGGAGGATCACGTTCGCATCCTGGGCGAGGAAGATCGAGTCGCCCCATGCCGAGACCTGGGTGACGTTGAGCATCGACTGACCGGTGCGGCGGCGCAGGAAGCCGGCGTTCGCCGAGTCGCTCCCGGCAAAGTGCGCGAAGCCCATCCGGCGCCAGCCCTCGAAGCCGTAATGCGGGCGCGCGCTGAGGGCGATGTAGACATCCCATTCGCCCGCCAGGTTGCCGGCGCGGCGGTGCGCCAGTCCCGCCCCCGTGGCCAGCGCCACCACAAGTACCAGGGCGAGCCAGCGAACGTCGCGTGCACGCATCGTCAGATTCGACATGTCATTCTCCCGTTTCTGCCACCGATTGGGATCGCCGCCGCGCGGCGATCAGGATGCCGACACCCACCAGGTTCATCACCACGATCACCGCCACGATCTTGAGTGCGAAGCTCGCCACACTCGCCACCTTGATGATCGGGAAGACCGAGAGCACCACGTAGAGCACGGTCATCAGCAGTCCCGACAGGGACGCGGCCTGCAGCCAGCGCGACGGCCGCGGCGTCACGGCGCGCAGCCCGAGAATGGGAATTGCGAACATCACGACGTAGGTCAGCGCGTAGAAGATGCCGCCCGCGTTGAACAGCAACTGGAACGCCTCAGCCTGGCCAACCCCGATCTGGCTCACCAGGGACAGGGCGAACGCGGATGCGGCGACCAGTACGATGGAGTTCACCGGTGTCCGATAGCGAGGGTGCAGGCGGCTGAACGCCGGCGGAAGCAGGTGGTCCCAGCCGGCCACCATCGGCAGCCGCGTCACCGCCGTGAAGCTGACGCTGACCTGCGCCACCCGCATCGCCAGCGTCATCAGGATCGCGATGGTGACCAGCGGACCGGCGATGCCGAACGGGCCGAGGCCCACGCGCAACACCTGCGGCATCGGTCCGATGAGATCGATCTCGCCGGCGGGGACATAGGCAACCACCGTCGCCGTGCCGAGGATGAACATGATCGCGATGGCCGGCGCCGCGATGAGCACGGAGCGCCGGACCGCGCGCGCCGGAGCGCGAGTCTCGCCAGCGAGGATGGCGACGTACTCAAACCCGCCCAGTGCGCCGAAGCTCAACTTTCCCAGGATGTTCAGGTTGTGCAGGGTGAAATCGGGGAGGGAGGCGCGCAACGGATGAAATTCGCGTAGATGGCCGGTGGCGAGGCCGATGAATGGCAGCAGGAGCAGCACGGCGAAGATAATGAGCATGAACACGCCGCCGGTGTTGTGCACCCACTTGCCTACCGACAATCCGATCGTGGCCGCCACCATCATCAGCGTCAGCACCAGCGCCGAGCAGAGTGCGACGAACCAGGAGCTCGACGTCATCCAGGCGGCGCCCGGTCCCAGGGCGTAGGACAGGTACGTCGCACACTGGAGGCCGATCTCCGACGTGAAGACGATGACGTAGAGCCAGAGATTCCACGCCAGGAGGAAACCGACGGTCGGATTGAAGCCCAGCTTGGCCCACTGGTACAGCCCGCCCTCAAGGGGCATCAACTGGTTGAGGTAGATCACCACCGCGGTCATCGGCAGGTAGAACAGCAGGATGGCGAGCAGCCACATGACGATGTGCGCCGACCCGAGCGTGCCGGCCACGCCGATCCAGGTGAGGCCGATGATGAAGAGGATCTGGGTGAGGGCGAGATCGCGGACGCCGAGTTCCTTCTTCAGCGACGCACTGTGCGCCTCGACGCGGGCTTCTTCCTGTGCCAGGGTCATTGGCCGAGGTGCTCCCAGAGCCGCGCCCACGCCGCGAGGCCTTCGTGCAGGCGGTGGACGCGGAAAAACTCGTTCGGCGCGTGGAAATCTTCGTCGCCGGTCGAGAAGGAGAAGTACACGGTATCGAGCCCCATGAGGCGCTGGAAGATCTCGGCGACGGGGACCGTGCCACCCATGCGCACGATGAGCGGCACCACGCCGTAGGTCGCTTCGAGCGCGGCTTCTGCTGCCTTCAGCACCCGGTTGTCCCGGGCGAGGCGGAACGGCCGTGCGCCATGATCACCGTGGGTGATCGTGATCTGGGTGCCGACCGGCACGTGACGCTTCAGGTGGCGCTCCACCAGCGCGATGATCTCGTCGGGATCCTGGTCTGGCACCAGGCGGCAGGTGATCTTGGCGTGCGCCTCGCTCGGCACCACCGTCTTCTGTCCCGGCCCCTGGTAGCCGCCCCACATCCCGTTGAGCTCCAGCGTCGGTCGGGTCCACTGGCGCTCGAGCGTCGAGTAACCGGGCTCCCCGGCCGCGGCTGAGGCGCCGACCGCCCCGAGATAGACGGCCTCGTCGAATGGCAGCGCGGCGATCTCGGCACGCTCGGCGGGACTGAGTTCGATTACCCGATCGTAGAATCCCGCGACCGCAACACGTCCGTCCTGCTGGTGCAGAGTGGCGATCAGCTGCGCCATCGCGTGCAGGGGATTGGCGACGCTCCCGCCATGTCGCCCGGAGTGCAGATCCTTGCCGGGCCCGCGCAGCGTCAGCTCGAGCCCCGCCAGCCCGCGGTTGGCGACGGTGAGCGACGGCTCGTCGATGCGCCACATCGCGCCATCGGCCGAGATGACCACGTCGGCCGCAAGCAGCTCCCGGTGTGCCGCGACAAACGGCTCGAGGTTGGGGCTGCCGGTCTCTTCCTCGCCCTCGATCAAGAACTTCACGTTGATCGGCAGCCGCCCCTGCACGGCGAAGAACGCCTCGGCGACCTTGATGGCAATGAGCATCGGTCCCTTGTCGTCGGAAGCACCGCGTGCGTAGAGCCGGCCTTTGCGCAGCGTCGGACTGAAGGGTGGACTGTGCCAGAGCTCGACCGGATCCGCCGGCTGCACGTCGTAGTGTCCGTAGATCAGGGCGGTCGGTGCCCCGGGGGCGCCGAGCCACTCGGCATAGACGATGCTTGCTCCGGGCGTTGGTATCCTGCGGACGGTGAATGGTCCCGCCGCCGAGAGCTTTGTGGCGACCCACGCGGCCGCGGCGTGCACGTCCGCGGCGTGCGCGGGATCGGTGCTGACACTCGGGATCGAGGCGAGTTCGACCAACTCCCCGAGAATCCGGTCGTGCCCCTGCTCGAGGTGCGCGAGTACGGCAGCGAGGTCCGTCATTTGCCACCGTCGATCGAGAGCACCTGGCCGGTGATCCATCCGGCTTGTTCGGATGCGAAGAACAGCACGCCCGATGCGATATCCTCCGGCGTGCCCAGTCGCTTCAGCGCAATGCCTTCGATGAGCGCCCGCTGCTTCTCGGCGCCGTACGATTCCCACTGCTTCTCGGTCGTCGGATTCGAGCGCACGAATCCGGGCGCGACATTGTTGACGGTGATGCCCCAGGCCCCGAGTTCGTGGGCCAGCTGTCGCGTGAGGCCGATCTGTGCTGCCTTGGCCGAGGCGTAGGCCTGGATGCCGGTGAGGCTCACGCCGAGGCCCGCGCCGCTCGAGATGTTGATGATGCGTCCGAATCGTGCGGATTTCATTCCGGATGCCGCGGCCTGGGCGAAGTAGAACGCCCCGGTCACATTGACGTCGTAGATGGCTTGCCACTCGGCGGGCGAGACGTCTTCGAGTGGCCGACCCACCTGTCCCAGCACGCCACCGGCATTATTCACCACGATGTGCACGAGGCCGGCGGCCTTCGATGCATCGGCCACAAAGGCCTCCACGGCCAGCTTGTCGCGCACATCCACTTGCCGCGCGCTGCACGTGACGCCCGCGACCTGGCAGAGCCGCGCGGTCTCGGCCAGCTCCTCCTCGATCACGTCGCAGGCCCACACGGACGCACCGCGCGCCGCGAAGGCGATGCTGATCGCCCGGCCGAAGCCGTGGGCGGCGCCGGTAACTACCACGGTCCGACCCGCGAATTCCGGGTTCACGTCATCACCCCGGCGAGAGCATCCAGTGCGGCCATGGCCTGTGCTCGTTCGCCGCGCTCGATCTCGTGGATCAGCGCGACCAACCGCGCCGTGAGGGGTGTTGGGACGCCAGCCTCCGCGCCGAGCTTCACGACAATGCCGAGCTGGGCGTCGACCTCGGTGGGCCGCTTGCGGATCGCCAGGTC
>JANYAG010000251.1 GCA_025361465.1 Gemmatimonadota bacterium | reverse complement strand
GCGCAACAGCCGGTGTCGTCGGCGCACCCTTCCCACGCCCAGAGGCGCCCGTCGGTCTGCCGCATCACCGTGGGTGACTTGAGAATGGCGAGATTGGCGGCCACGGCTTCGATGACTTCCGCCGGCAGCGTCGAATCGTGGAAACAGCGCGAGAAAAGCTGGCTGCGCTGGCGCAAATCGTCGTACCGGTCGCGCCAGGACGTGGCGATGGCGGCGACATCCGGGAACTGGCCGGCGTACCACGGACGGTAGGTGGCAGGCGCCACCCCGGGCGCGAGGGGAGTCGGGTCTTGCCCGGTGCGCAGCCGTGACTGGGCCGAATACCAGGTTAGCCGCACGGTCACGGTCTTGGTGGTGCCGGCGCGCAGCGAGAGCGGCACGAAGATCGTGGCCCCCGGCGAAGGATCCCCGTCGGTGATCGGCGGCCGGTCATACGCACTGCCCTCCGCCACATCCTTCCAGGCAAGAGTGAGCGGGTCCCACCAGCCGCCCCGAAACCAGGCGTGGTTCACCCTGACGGCAGTGTCGCTGACCGACGCGATCAGCGATGCGTCGCGCCATCCCTCCCCCGCCGGCCCGGCCGACGTGAGGAGGAAGCCCCCTGGCGTGGCCAGCACCGCCGGCCGGTCTTTGCCATCGAGCGGGAGAAAATTGCGGGCGTTGAAGGAGAAGACGGCGTCGACGCGCCGGGCGGAGCTGTTGGTGAAGCGATACTCGAGGGCTGCAACGGGGAGGCTCGAGCTGTCTGCGTCACCGGGAATGAAGGGGCTCCAGCCGGTGATCTCAACCTGCAATGGCATCGCCGGATCATGCAGTGCCACGGTGCCGAAGGGAAATCGGGATGTGAAACGCGCTTCACTGAAGCGCGGCAAGCCGTAGGAGCTGCCACCGTCGCCCTGCGCCGAGCCGCGAAGCCCAAACACCTTCCAGCTCGGTACCGGACCCTCAAGCACCCGGGCGGCGTCGGGCTGCCCCTTGACGGCAATCGCCGCGAAGATGCATGGTTCGTTGAACACCTCGGGATGGTTGCGCAAGGACACATGGGACAGCGCCCCGGTTCCTTCAAGACAGATCATCCCGGCACCGATTCCCCCCAGGGGAAACGCCACGCGACTCAGGCGCGCGCCCTCATAGCTGCCATTGTAGGGTCGCGGCGGCAGCAGGGCAGCCGCCGGCGGAGCGTCCTCCGCGACCAGTTCCGCGGCAGCTGGCGCCGTGACCCCGACCGACCCAACGGCACCGAGCGCCGCGGCGGAACGCTTGAGGAATTCGCGGCGCTGTACCGAGGAGTGGTCCATGGCAAGCCTCATCGCGGATGAGCGGACGACTGGGGAACGGTGCCGTGCGGAGGTGAGGCACCCGTCCGGATGCCTCGAGTCTGGCCAGTGCGCTAGTAGCCGTCGCGCCAGCGCTGGAAGGCCTTCCATTGGTCCTTGTCCAACTGCAGCTTGACGAACTTGTTGTAGAAGTCGTTGTCGCTCTTGCGCACCCGGCTGAGCAGCTTGTCGTACATGTCGTTGAGCTTGCCCGGATTGGTGTTCACGAACTTGTCGAGGGCAGGATTGGTGGCTCGAGCGTACCCCACGCCGGCTGCCGCGTGGGCGAGCGAGTCGCGCAACGCCTCGGTCTTGACGAGATGAGCCCGGCGGAAGTCCTCGAGCGCACTGAGTTGCTCGGGCCGCAATGACAGGATCGTCTTGAGTGAATCGAAGGTGACCGGCCCGGTGATGTCCTCCTGAACCGGGAGATTGGGGCCCAGTTGTTGGGCGCCCATGCCCCCACCGCCGCCCATTCCCCCACCGCCGCCGCCACCCCCCTGCGCCGCGACCACGGAAACGGGCAGCCCGACGGCGAGCAGGGCAACGAATAGCGCGGGTGTCAGACGGAGTCGCATGGGCAGATCCTCGGCAGGAAGTCCTGGGACGAGTCCGCAGGGCCGGGACGTCGGGCCCCCCGGCCTCGCGCGTGTTCCCAGTACGGGCAAGGGGATCTGCGCGTTGGGGAAACACGCCCAGAAAGGTAACTGCCTCATCTCTCGCGTCGTTGCTTGGGCCAAATCCGGACGCCCGAAACGACCTGCACGACGGCCATGAGCGAGGCAAGGGACATGCTCACCTCGCGACGGAGGGTGCGACCTCACGGGGTTCCACCCGGTCATCGTGAACGCTACACTACGATCTTCTCACGGAGGATCCCATGGTCACCACCCTGCGCCGCCCCGCCCTCTGGGCCACTGCCGCGTTCTTCGCCGTGCCGGGAGTCTGGCGGGCGATCCACCCCGCCCTGCCGCACCGCGATCGAGCGGCGAC
This sequence comes from Gemmatimonadota bacterium, assembly GCA_025361465.1. GTDB lineage: Bacteria > Gemmatimonadota > Gemmatimonadetes > Gemmatimonadales > GWC2-71-9 > Palsa-1233. The sequence continues at coordinate 2,352 of JANYAG010000251.1, read as the reverse complement.
GGAGATCGACCCGGTGATCCTCAAGGGCCTCAGCTGGCGGAGTGTCGGCCCGGCCCGCGGGGGGCGCTCGATCGCGATCAGCGGCGTCAAGGGACGACCGGCCGAGGGCTACTTCGGGGCGACCGGCGGCGGCCTGTGGAAGACCGTGGACAGCGGCAGAACCTGGGCGCCGGTCACCGACGGCCAGATTCACAGCGCCTCCGTCGGCGCCGTAGCGGTCGCGGAGTCCAACCCGGACATCGTCTTCATCGGGATGGGCGAGTCCTGCATTCGCGGCAACGTCATGGCCGGTGACGGGGTCTACAAGTCCATCGACGCGGGGAAGACCTGGTTGCATGTGTGGGGCCACGACCAGCAGGTCATTGCGAAGATCCGGATCCACCCGACCAACCCCAACATCATCTTCGTCGCGGCATTCGGGCACTACAGCGCCCCCGACGAGGAACGGGGCGTCTTCAAGAGCACCGATGGAGGCGCGACGTGGCGCCGGGTCCTGTTTCGCGACACGAAGACCGCGGCCATCGACATCTCCATCGATCGCACCAATCCGCAGGTGATGTATGCCGCCATGTGGGAAGCGTGGCGGAAGGAGTATTCGATGTCCAGCGGCGGCCCGGGCAGCGGCCTCTTCAAGTCGACCGATGGCGGAGAAACCTGGACGGAGATCACCCGCCACCCCCGACTGCCGGCCGGGGTGATCGGCAAGATCGGGGTATCCGTCTCCGGGGCAGATCCCAATCGGGTCTTCGCGGTGATCGAGAACGAGAATGGCGGCCTCTTCCGCTCCGACGATGCCGGGGCCAGCTGGAACCTCGTCAACAGCGACCGGAACATCAGGCAACGAGCCTTCTACTACACCCACATCACGGCCGATCCGCACAATCGGGACATGGTCTACGTCCAGAACGTCAGCATGTACCGTTCGACCGACGGCGGCAAGACGCTGGCCAGCTTCGCTGGGGGAGATACCCATGACATGTGGATCGACCCCGACGACTCGAAGCACCTGCTCAACGCGAATGATGGCGGGGGCGCCGTGACCTATGACGCGCTTGGCGCGCATGCCTTCAGCTCACGGGAATACCCCACGGCGCAGCTGTACCATGTCGTGGCGACCGCCCATGTCCCCTACCACATCTGCGGTGCCCAGCAGGATGCCAGCACCGTCTGCGTGCCGAGCAGCGGCGGCGGTGGCCGGGGCGGCGGACGCGGCGGTGCGGCCCCCACCAGCTATGGCGCCGGCGGCGCGGAACCGGGCTATATCGCGCCGGACCCGCGCGACCCCGAGGTGTTCTATGCCGGCGGGAACAACGGCTCGTTCCTGACGCGACTCGACCGGCGCACCGGTGAGCAGCGGGAAGTCGGTCCCTATCCCCGGATGTTTTCGGGTGAACCTTCGAGCGCCCTGGTGGAACGCTGGCAGTGGACCTTTCCGATCGTCTTCTCGCCAGTCGATCCCACGGTGCTTTACGCGTCGTCGCAGCACGTCTGGAAGACGACCAACGGCGGCCAGCGCTGGGAGCGGATTTCGCCCGACCTGACCCGCCACGATCCGGCGACGATGGGGATGTCCGGCGGCCCAATCACCCACGACATGAACGGCCCCGAGGTCTACGCCGTCATCTTCGCCCTCGGTCCCTCGAAGCGGGACGCCAAGGTCCTGTGGGCGGGGTCCGATGACGGGATGATCCACGTCACCCGGAATGGTGGCAAGGGCTGGAACGACGTCACCCCGAGGGAGATGCCGGCGTTCGGACGGGTCAGCATCATCGATGCCGGCGCGTTCGACGCGGGGACAGCGTACGCGGCCGTCAAGCGGCCACTGCTTGACGATGTCGCGCCGTACATCTTCCGCACTCATGATTATGGCAAGAACTGGACGAAAATCGTCACCGGGCTGGCGCCCAATGACTACGTCCATGTGGTGCGGGAGGATCCCACCCGACCTGGCCTGCTTTACGCTGGCACGCAGCATGGCGTCTATCTCTCCTACGATGATGGCGACCACTGGCAGCCCTTGTCGCTCAACCTCCCCGATGTCCCGGTCTCGGATCTGATCGTCGAGGACAACTCGCTGGCGATCGCCACGCATGGGCGCAGCTTCTACATCCTCGACAACATCCAGCCCTTGCGGCAGTACACGCCCGCGCTTTCGGCGACCACCGAGCCACACCTCTTTGTTCCCGCGCCGGCGATCCGCGGCACCGGCGGGGCACGCATCGAATACTGGCTCAAGCACTCGGCACAGAGCCTCACGATCGAAATTCTCGCCAAGGGCCAGGTGATTCGGACCTTTACGGGCACCCCAGCGGTGCCACCAGCCGGCGGCGGCCGTGGCGGTCGGGGAGGCGG
>JANYAG010000190.1 GCA_025361465.1 Gemmatimonadota bacterium | reverse complement strand
CGCGGGCGCTGGCCCAGGCGGGGCGGCTGCCACCGTTCCAGATGGACCAGGCGATTTCCGACGAATTGAGTGCCCGGGACACCTGGATTGCGGCCCAGGGCTCTGTCACCGATGGGGTGGACGCCTTCAAAGTACTTCTGGGTCTGCCGCCCGATGCCCGAGTCGAACTCGATCGCACCGAATTGCAGCAACTCACCAAGGCCATGGCGGAAGTGCTGAAGATCCAGCCGGCGCCGGCGTCGCAGTCGGCGGTCACAACGCTGCCCACCACGCGTATCAGCGCCGAGGAATTGAAGCAGAAAATGGCGACCATGCCCAAGCCCGAGGAGGTGGTGCTGACACCGCCGGATCCGAGGGAGGCAGGCCGCTTCGAACTTCCGGAAGCACGGGCGATTGAGTTGGCGATGAAGAACCGCCCGGACCTGCGCGTCGCCAAGGGGCAGGTGTTCGATGCCCAGCGCCACGTCGCCGTGGCCGCCAATGCCCTGGAGGCCGGCCTGACGCTGACCGCCGGCGGAGCGGCCGGATCGCGCCGCGGGATCGGTTCCACCAATCAGAAAGACGCCGAACTTCGGTTCGACAAGGGCACGTACAATGCGGGATTCGACCTGAATCTGCCGCTGCACCGCACGGCCGAGCGCGATGCCTATCGGGTGAGCTACATTGCCCTGGAACAGGCAGTCCGCTCGTTCCAGGCTCAGGAAGATGAAATCAAGCTGTCGATCCGCAATCGCCTGACCGAACTGCTGCAGGCCCGCGAGGCGCTCAAGACGAACACTCAGGCGGTCATCGTGGCCGAACGCCGCGTCGCCAGCACCGACATGCTCTTCGAGGCCGGCCGCATCGAGGTTCGCGACGTTCTCGATGCCTCCGCATCATTAACGCGGGCGAGGAACGCTTTGACCTCGGCTCTGGTAAGATACCGGGTTGCCGAACTGGCGATCGAACGAGATTTGGGATTGCTGGAGGTTAACGAGGAAGGCTTATGGCGCGAGTACATTCCGAAATAGACGCAGCCGGCGGCGAAGTCCCGGTCCGGCGCAGGCGCGCGATCCTCTGGATCGCGGCGGCGGTGCTGGTTCTGGTGGTGACGGCGACGGTGGTCGTGCGCGCCAGGGTGTTCAACCGCAACACCGATCCGATGGCCGGCATCCCGACGTTCACCGTGGTCCGCGGGCCGCTGCTGATCAACATCACCGAAGGCGGCACGATCAAGTCGCGGCAACAGGAAGTCCTCAAGTGCGAGGTCGAGGGCGGCTCCACGGTGCTGTCGCTGGTCTCCGAAGGTACGCGCGTCAAGAAAGGCGACTTGCTGATCGAACTCGACGCCAGCAAGCTTCAGGACCAGAAAGTAGCCCAGGAGATCGTCGTCAAGAACGCCGAGGCGGCCTCCATCGGGGCCGAGGAAGCCTACGAAGTGGCCAAGAGCCAGGGCCGCAGCGACATCGCCAAGGCCGAACTCGACGCCCGTTTCGCCGGGGAAGATATCGACAAGTATAAGAAAGGCGACTATCTCAGCGAGCTCAAGGACAAGCAGTCGAAAGTCAGTCTCGCGCTGGAGAAGGTGGAGCAGGCCCGCGACAAGAAGAACTGGTCGCAGAAGCTTTTCGAGGGCAAGTACATTTCCCAGACCGAACTCCAGCTCGATGAGCTTGCCTTCAAGAGCTCGCAGCTCGATCTGGAACTGGCGAAGAATGCCCTGGCGCTGCTGGAGAACTTCACCTACAAGCGCAAGATCGACGAGTTGGAAGCCGCCATCGAACAGACGAAGATGGCGCTGGAGCGCGTCCAGCGCAAGGCCAAGGCTGACATTGTCCAGGCCGAGGCGGCGCGTGATGCCAAGAAATCGGAGTACGAGCGGCAACTGAGCGTGCTCGCCAAGCAGAAGCGGATGATCGAGAAGACCAAGATGTACGCCCCCGTGGACGGGCTGGTGGTCTACGCCTCCACCGGCGACGGCGGGTGGCGTTTCAACAAGGAACCGCTGATCGAGGGTTCGACGGTTCGCGAACGGCAGGATCTGATCTGCCTGCCGACGACCTCCTCGGTCATGGCGGAGGTCAAGATCCACGAATCGAGCCTGGAGAAGCTCACGATCGGCCTTGCCGCGCGGGTGACGGTCGACGCCTTGCCGGGCAAGGTTTTCACCGGACGGGTCGCCCGAATCGCTCCGCTGCCCGATGCAGGCAGCATGTGGATGAACCCGGACATGAAGGTCTACAACACCGAGGTTCATCTCGATGAAGGCGACGACGCCCTGCGCACCGGCATGAGCTGCCGGGCCGAGATCATCGTCGATTACTATCCCGATGCGGTCTACGTGCCCGTGCAGGCGGTCATGCGGGTCGGCAAGAAGCCGACCGTGTACATGGCCAGTCCGAGTGGTCCCATCGCCCGGCCCATCACGCTGGGACTGGACAACAACCGCATGGTCCGGATCATCGACGGGTTGGCGCCGGGCGAGAAGGTGCTGCTGAACCCGCCGTTGTCGGAGGCGTCCGCGTCCGACGATGCCGCGCCGGCCGCGGCAAAGAAACTGCCGACATCGCGGCCACAGGGATCCCCCGCAGGCGCTGGCGCCCCAGGTGCGGGCGGCGGACGCAACCTCACGCCCGAGCAGCGCGAGGAACAGCGCAAACGGATGGAGGCCATGACCCCCGAGCAGCGAGAGGAAGCGCGCAAGCAACGGGAACAACGACGCCAGGGTCAGGGCGCTGGCACCGGTGACCGCTCCGGCCCGCCGGGAGCGCCGCAATGACGCCCTCCAGCCAATCGCACTTGACCGATGACGGTGCCGCCAGTGCCCCCACTGGCGGAATCCAACGGCGTTTCTACGCAAATACGAAGGGG
>JANYAG010000154.1 GCA_025361465.1 Gemmatimonadota bacterium | reverse complement strand
ACCCAGTCGCGCCTGCTCTCCCGCTCCACCCACGGGACCGGCTGCGCCCTCTCAGCGGCGATCACGGCCTGGCTTGCCCGCGAGGTGCCGATCAATGAGGCGGTCGAGCTGGCGGTCGGGTACGTGCAGGACGCGATCCGCCATGCGCCGGGGCTGGGCGCGGGGTTCGGGCCGTTGTGGCATGGGGTGGAAGAAGACGATGATTGATGATCGATGATCGATCACCCCCCGGGGTCGTCCTGAGCGCAGCGAAGGACATGCGTCCCTCCTGGCGAGCAGTACGCTGGCGCGGACCGACCACGCGTCCCCTTCGCTACGCTCAGGGTGACCTGGCCTAGCTGAGTTCCCCGATCACACCCGCGACCAGTCTGGTCAGCTTCTCACTCACCGCATTCGCCACCTCCATCACTTCGGCGTGGCCCTGCAGGCCGTGGCTGATGCCTGCGGCGGCATTGGTGATGGTCGAAATGCCGAGGACGCGCATGCCGCGGGCGCGCGCGACGATCACTTCAGCAACCGTGCTCATCCCCACGGCGTCCGCGCCGAGCCGTTCGAGCATCCGGATTTCGGCCGGCGTTTCATAGGTGGGGCCAAGCAGGCCGCAGTAGACCCCTTCGTCCAGCTGCGTGCCTTGTCCAAGTGCCACACGCTTGGCGAGCGTGCGCAGGTCGGCGTCGTAGGCGACGCTCATGTCGGGGAAACGGGTCTCGCCTGGCAACACCGCTCCGACCAGGGGATTCCGGCCGGTGAGGTTGAGATGATCGCTGATGCACATCAACGTGCCCGGCCCGAACGCACGGCGGATCCCGCCCGCCGCGTTGGTGACGATGAGGGTCTGCACGCCGAGCGACGCGAAAACGCGCACGGGCAGCGCCGACTCGTGCGCGGCGAAGCCCTCGTACATGTGGAAACGCCCGCTCTGCATGATCACCTGGACGCCGGCGACGGCCCCGGCCACCAGCTCGCCCTTGTGCCCCAGCACCGTCGGCACGTGGAATCCGGGAATGTCACGGTACGGGATGCGCACCGCGTTCTCGACCTTGTCGGCGAGTCCGCCGAGGCCGCTGCCGAGGATGACAGCCACCGCGGGAGACCGGCCGCCGAGGGCCGCCTTCACGGCATCGGTCGCCCAGGTGATCGCCTCTGCGGTCGGGTCGTTGGCGCTCACAAGAGGATCCCGGCGATGGCGGCCGACATGAAGTTGGCCAGCGTTCCGGCGAGCATCGCCCGGAAGCCGAGGCGGGCGAGGTCAGCCTTGCGATTGGGCGCCAGCGCGCCGATGCCGCCGATCTGGATGCCGACCGACGAGAAGTTGGCGAAGCCGGCCAGCGCGAACGATGCGATGGTGAACGAGCGCGGATCGAGCCCTGACTTCATCTGCCCGAGCTGGGCGAAGGCGATGAACTCATTCAGCACCGCGCGAGTGCCGAGCAGACCGCCGATGGCGCCGCTGTCCTTCCACGACACGCCGAGCGCCCAGGCCCCCGGCCGGCCGACCCAGGAAAGAATCGTCTGGAGGTTCTCGGGGAAGAAGTCCACCTTGGCGTGCACCCATCCCATGCCGCCGTTGACCAGCGCGATCAGTGCAATGAACGAGATGAGCATCGCGATCACGTTGAGCATCAGGTGCAGCCCTTCACCGGTACCTCGTGCGGCGGCATCGACGAGGTTCACGTCCGTCTTCGGAATATCCAGCTTGACGTTGCCGGACGTTTCCGGCACCTCGACCTCGGGCTGGAACATCTTCGACATCATGATCGTGCCGGGCGCAGTCATGATCACGGCCGTCAGCAGGTGCCGCGCCTCGACGCCGAAGGCGATGTAGGCCGCCATGATCGACCCCGAGACGTGCGCCATGCCGGCGGTCATCACCGTCATCAGCTCCGACTGCGTCAGGCGTGGCAGGAACGGCCGGATGGTGAGCGGTGCCTCGGTCTGCCCCATGAAGATCGACGCGCCGACGTTCAGGCTCTCGGCCCCACTCGCCCCGAGCACCTTGGTCATCACCACGGCGAAGGCGCGGACGATCACTTGCATCACGCCGAGGTAGTAGAGCATCGCAAAGAGCGCGGAGACGAAGATGATCGCGGGAAGGATCTGGAACGCGAAGATGACGCCGAGAGAAGAGTTGGGCTTGCCCAGCTCGCCGAAGACGAAGGACGACCCTTCATAGGAGAAGTGCAGGATCGAGGTCACGGCGGCACCAAGCGAGGCGAAGAGCTTCCGCCCGAAATCCACCCGGAGCACGAAGACTGCGAACGCGATCTGGAGGCCGAGTCCCCATGCCACGATCCGCCACTTGATCGCCTGGCGGTGATTCGACATCGCCCACGCGACCAGGATGATCAGCGCCATGCCGATCACGCCGGTAAAGCGCCCGAGCACGGAGACGCTCTCGGCAACCGGCGCACTGATCGGAACCTGCAGCGGGGCGGCCTGCGCGGCGAGTTGCGAGAGCCCCTTGCCGGCGGCGCCGGGGATCAACCAGGCCCCGGCGATCGCGACGAGCGTGCCGAGGAAGGCGATGACGAATTGACGGCGAGGCGAGAGGTTCATCGAGGAAACTCCGCCGCGGCGGGGCCGCGGGTCAGGTGAGGCTCGCAGGGTCGTTGGCGACGCGCTCGAGCAGGGCGCGACGCTCCGGCCAGGGAAGGAATGCGTTGGCGAAGGCGGTGAGGGAGATGGTCTTCAGCTCGGGCCAGGTAAAGCCGAGCGCCTCATGCGCCAGAACGAACTCGTCGGTCAGGGTCACGCCACTCATCAGCCACGAATCGCTGCCGAGGGCAATCGGTATCCCGGCATCGAAGTACTGCCGGACCGGATGCTCGGCCGCCGAACGAACCACCCCGGTCTGCAGGTTGCTGGTGATGTTCACCTCAAGGCAGATCCGGCGATCGCGCACGAATTCCATCAAGGCGGGATTTTCGAACAGCCGGGTGCCGTGGCCGATGCGCACGGCGCGACAGCTGTGGATCGCCTCGAAGATCGATTCCCATCCGGCCGCCTCGCCGGCGTGCACCGTGATGCCGAGACCGCCGCGGGCCGCAAAATCGAACGCCGCGCGGTGCCGCTCGACAGGACGGCCGGCCTCGCCTCCGGCGATGTCGAATCCGACAACCCCGGATCCTCGCATCTTGACCGAATGCTCGGCGATCTCGAGGGATCGCTCCGGATCCCAGTGGCGAAGCGTGCAGCTGATGATCCGCGTCACCACGCCGAATTCCTTCTCCCCGCGCTGAAAGCCGGCCCACTCCGCGCGAATCACATCGTCAAGCGACAACCCCTGATGGGTGCTCAGCCAGGGCGCATACCGAACTTCGAGGTAACGCAGTCCGTCGGCGGCGGCATCGGCGACCATTTCATAGGCGACCCGTTCGATCGCTTCTGGGGTCTGCAGCAGCGCGATGGTGATGTCGAAGCGCTTGAGATAATCCTCCAGATGCCGCGCGTCATCGACCAGCATCCACTGTGCCAAAGACTTCTCGTCCTGCGCCGGGAGAGTGACTCCGGTGTCGCGGGCGATGTCCAGCATGGTGCCCGGACGGAGCGAGCCGTCGAGGTGGACATGCAGTTCGGCCTTGGGGAGACGCCGGATCCGCTCACGCATCGGCGTCTTCCTGGGCCTGACGAGCGGAGCGTCCAACCCGGAAGATCGCGCCGGCGACGAGTGGCGCATCGGGGTCCACCGGCAGGCCGCGCGCATCGGTCGCCGCCGCACCGCCGCGGGCGAGGGAGGCGTGCAAATCCGGCTCGTGCTCGGCCAGGAATTGCCGAAGGGACGAACCGGCGGAGGCCGGGAAGTGCCGGCCGTTCAGAAAGACGGAAATGGGGTGGCTGGTCACCAAGGTAAATATCCGGTCACAACCCTCCTCTGGGCAACGTCTGGCGACTTGCGGGATCAGGGCCGCCAGCGCTTGCTTCTCCCCCATGGTCGCAAGCACCTCTCGGGTCCTGGTTGTCGACGACGAGCCGGACATCACCGCGCTGGTGGCCTATCACCTGGCGCGAGCAGGGTACCGAGTCTCCACCGCCTCGAGCGGGGGGGAGGCGCTCAAGGCCGCTCGGGAAGAGCGTCCGGACCTGGTCATCCTCGACCTGATGCTCCCAGGGGTCTCGGGATACGACGTCCTCTCGGAACTGCGCAAGTTGGAGGATACCAAGGATATCGGGGTGATCCTCCTCACCGCGCGGCGGGACGAACCAGACCGGATCCGGGGCCTCTCGCTGGGCGCCGATGACTACCTCACCAAGCCCTTCTCCCCGGCCGAGCTGGTGCTCCGCGTCCAGGCGGTCTTGCGGCGGCTGGCTTCGCCGGCCGTCTCGTCCGGCTCGACACTCGTCGTCGGTCCGCTCGTCATCGACCGTGGCGCGACCCGCGCCCTGCTCGACGGTCGGGAGTTGAGCCTGACCGCTATCGAGTACAAACTGCTGGTTACCCTGATCGAGCGACGTGGCCGGGTGCAGTCGCGACCGAAACTCCTTGAAGCCGTCTGGGATGCCCAGCCGGATATCCAGACGCGAACCGTCGACATGCACGTCTTGCGGTTGCGGAGCAAGCTCGGCGCCGTGGGCGAGATGATCGAGACCGTGCGGGGCTTCGGCTATCGTTTCGCCACGGCGGACCGGAGTACGTCCGCTCCGTGAGCCTCACGAGTCGGCTGGTCCTTGGTGCGTGCCTGCTGGTGACCCTGACCGTGCTGCTTCACGCTCGGTGGGGCAGCGACGAGTTGTACATCGCCATTCCGCTCGCGGTCTTTTTTGGCGTGGTCGCCGGCCGCAGTCTCGCCGCGCATCTCACCACATTGCGTGACAGTGCGCGAGCGCTCTCTGAGCGACTTCCCCCCCGACTGCCGACCTCCGGCATCCCTGAGATCATGGCGGTGGCGCAGGCCATCCGCTCGACCGACCGCGAACTCGCTGACCGGTTTGCCGAGCTCCGGCGCGAGAAGGCCGAGGCGATGGCGATCGTCGACGCCATGGTGGAGGGAGTGATCGCCGCGGATTCGCGCGGGCACACCGTCCTGGCAAACCCGACCGCCCGGGAATTGCTCGGCTATGGCCCGTGGGAGCCGCTGCCGGACCTGCCCACCATGTTCCGGGTCAAGGCGGCACGCGAGGCGGTTGCCGAGGTGCTCGCCGGGAGAGCCCTTCACGATCGCGAGGTCGACCTGGAAGGCCGGGTGGTGCTGATCAACGCGCGCCCCCTGCTGGAGCGCGGCGCGGTCCTGGTGCTGCACGACGTGACCGAACTCCGACGCCTCGAATCGGTGCGCCGTGACTTTGTCGCCAA
>JANYAG010000128.1 GCA_025361465.1 Gemmatimonadota bacterium | reverse complement strand
CTCGATGATGGCCGGGCTCAACAGCCTGGCCTGGGACCTCCGCTACCCCGGTGCGACGACCTTTCCGGGAATGATCCTCTGGGGCGCGAGCACCAATGGCCCGGCTGCGGTTCCCGGGAACTACAGCGTGCGATTGACGGCGGATGGCCGGTCCCAGACCGCGCCACTATCGGTGGTTGGACACCCGCTCCACAAGGATGTCACGCCGGCAGACCTGCAGGAGCAGTTCGACCTGGCGCTGCAGCTTCGGGACAAGGTGAGCGAGGCGAACAACATGGTGATCCAGATCAGGGCGATCCGGCAGCAGGTCGCCGACCGGCTCACCAAGTCGCCCGACGCGGCCCTCAAGACACGCGGTGACACCCTGCTCAAGGGCCTGACCGCGGTGGAGGAGGAGATCTATCAGGTGCGCAACCAGAGCGGACAGGATCCGCTCAATTTTCCGATCAAGCTGAATAACCGGCTCGCGTCCCTGCTCGGTGTGGTGAGCAGTGCCGACGCCAGGCCGATCGCAAACGCCTACCCGATCTTCAAGGACTTGGTGGCCGAGCTCAAGGTGCAGACCGACCGGCTACAGCATCTGCTCGCCACGGATGTCCCTGCCTTCAACCTGGAGGCACGGCGACTCGAGCTCGAACCACTCAAACCGTGACCGCCGGACGGGCAAGGGCGGGCCGGATTGATGGGACGGACCGAAAGGCTATCTTCGATGTCGGGTATTCCAGTCCGTCCAGAACCTGCAACCTGTGAGCATGATATGAGCGCAGCGCCATTGAACGCCCTCTCCCTTGCCCCGGCGATCACGACCAGTGATCTCAAGAAGAGCATGCATTTCTACATCGACGGGCTCGGCTTCGAGATCATCGACAAGGGTGAGGCGGACGGTGTGGTCCGATTTGTCATGCTGCAGGCCGGCGAGGCCCGTATCGGCCTGGGGCAGGACGATTTTGCCAAAGGGAAGGACCGGGTCAAGGGCGTCGGCCAGCGGCTCTGGATCAGGACGACGCAAGATCTCACCGAACTCGCCACACGGGCCAAGGCAGCCGGCATCAAACTCGACAGCGAGCCGGCCAAGCTGCCGTGGGGTCCGCTGGGGTTTGCCCTGACCGACCCTGATGGCTTCATGATCACGATCGCCAACGACGCCTAGGCCGCGTCTGGACACTCCCGCTGCGGCAACGTCCCGCCTCCACTATACTGGGGCTTCGCCGGACCCGTATCCGGCACGATCTCCCTTGAATCTCCCGCCGTTGGGCGGTTGATCTGGTAGCCGCCCGTTCCGGGCACAGGAGCACCCCATGGGCCGTGATGACCGTGATGATGGATCGTTCGACGACGAACCGGATGACGTGAAGCTCGACGACGATTCGGGGGATTCCCTTTTTCAAACCGAAGCGGACGTGACCTGTCCGTACTGCGGCGAGTCCGTCCAGATCACGCTCGACCCTGACGGCGGCGAGGAGCAGGAATACGTGCAGGACTGCGAGGTGTGCTGCCGTCCCTGGACAGTGCATGTGACGTACGATGATGAGGGCGCGGCCGACGTCTCGGCCGACACCACCGAGTAGGTTCCATCGCCACCACCCGGGTCAGGCACCAAGGACGATATCGAGCCTGGTGACCGACGCCGGCGGGAAGGTATGCACCACGGATTGCCCCGACGCCGCAACCTCCGCGAGCGTCGGGGTAATGGCATCGGGCCGCTCGAAGGTGTTCACCGCATGGACGTCCGCCGAGGCCAGCGTAGTGGCCTTCACCAAGCGGATGGTCCCACCGCGCAGGGTGATTTCCGTGGTGCGGCCCTCGGACAGGGCCGGGTTTGTGACCGTCAGCGTCACCTGGCGATCGCGCGCCGAGGCCGAGCAGTTGAGACCCCGCTGGCTGCGCGGGGTCCCGTCCTTCGCCTGCCACGACGTCGGCGGGGTGGACACCACGCTTCGCAACGCACGCGCGCCCTGATGGGCCGCGTACATCGCGAAGACGTGATAGGTCGGTGTCGTGACGAACTTCTCCTCGTGCGACAGGAAGAGTGAGTGGATGCAGTTGATCAGCTGCGCCACGTTCGCCATGGCCACCTTGTCGGCATGGCGGTTGAACGTATCCAGGGTGAGGCCGGCCACCACCGCATCGCGCATCGTTGATTGCGACTCGAAAAGGTGCGCCGGATCGGCAACCGGGGCCGTCCGGTGCCAGGCCCCCCATTCGTCAACCACCAGCTTGATCCGGTGCCCTCGATCGGCGCGGGCCATCTCCTGCCAGTGCGACGTGATGAGCCCCTCCATCCGGTCGCAGCTGCTGACGAGGTCGTACCAGCCGCGCGGATCGAACGCCACCGCATCGGCGCCGGCGTCCCCTGCACTGCTGTAGTGATGAAGCGCCCATCCCTTGACCATGTCAAGACCGTTGCGCTCCGCCATCGCGCCGAAGAAGCGGCGTGTCCACTCGAGATCGCCGCCATTGGGGCCCGAGGCGATGAACTGGAGGTCAACCCCGAACTCCGGCGCCGAGACGCCGAAGCGCCGGTACTCGCTGGCGTATTCCTCTGGCGTGAAGTTGCCACCGCAGCCCCAGGATTCATTCCCGACGCCCCAGTAGCGCACGCCGAAAGGATCGCGATCACCCGCCGCGGCCCGGACATCCGACCAGGTGGTGCTGCCAGCCGGCGAATTGCAGTACTCAAGCCACTGAGTGAACGCGAGCGCTGGCAGGGACCGCAGGTTGACCGCCAGGTAGGGCTGGGCGCCGACGAGGCGACAGAAGTGCAGGAACTCCGACGTGCCGAAGGCGTTGGGGTCGAACTTTGCGGGGATGTTGCCAAGGGTCCGGAACGCGGGATCGTCGGACCAGAAGTTGTTGCGCCGCGGCCGCTGGGTCCTGGGGCCGACGCCGTCGCGCCAATCATAGGAATCCGCGAAGCACCCGCCGGGCCAGCGCATGACACTCGGCTTGATGGGGCGCAGCGCGTCGACCAGCGCTTTCCGGATGCCGCCGATGTTGGGGATCTTCGAGTTCTCTCCGACCCAGATCCCGTCGTAGATCACCCCCCCGAGATGCTCGGCAAAATGGCCGTAGATCTCCGGCGCAATCGTCGCAATCGGTTCGTCCAGCAGGAGGTCGATCCGTGAGTCGGCGAGCCGTGAGCGGGCACCGTCACCGAGGGTGCGCAGGACGGGCCAACGCGGGAGCAACAGGGCCGCTCCTCCAACCAGTGCGGTCTCGAGGAAGCCGCGTCGCGCCAACAGGCGTGCAGTCATGGTCCCACCTCCGGGGCAGCCGCCGGTGTCATGTCCGACAATGCTCGCATCTGGACTTCAGTGTCCCGTCAGGTGGACGACTTTGTCAAGCCGGATATCCGAAGACGAGGCACCCACCTCAAGGCGCAATGGCTCACCGTCGACGGCCCAAGCGTGGCGGTCCGTATTCCAG
>JANYAG010000072.1 GCA_025361465.1 Gemmatimonadota bacterium | reverse complement strand
GGTACTCGTATCCGCCCATCTGCGGAGTCGCCGGCAGGCTGTCGAGCGCCCCCGGGCTCAGGGCGACCCCCAGCTCGGTCGGAACACCGTTCTGCACCACCTGATAGGAGCGCGCCGTGCCGTTGCCGACCACGACTGCCGCGCCGTATGTCGTCGTGGCCGCGCTGTTGGCGCCGGTGCTATCACCGGAGCACCCTGCGACCAGCATGCCGACCGCCAGGCTGGCCATCCCCGCCCACCTGCGACCGATCCACCCGCCTCGAGCCTGACCCATGCTGCCCCTCCTGGTTGACCGTTGTCCGACAAGATGACACCGAAGTGCTATTATGGCACTGGTGTGCCATTACCAGACAATCTATCTTGCCCTCTATGAGTGTCAAGCCACCGTCGCCGATGCCCCTGGACTCCCAGCCTGCCGCCGCCGATGCGCGAGGTGACGGGCAGAAGCGACGGACCCGGGCGGCACTGCTCGCCGCCGCCGCACGGCTCATGAGTTCGGGGCCCACGCCGACGGTCGGCGAGGTCGCCGATGCGGCCGATGTGTCTCGGCGGACGGCCTATCGCTACTTCCCGACCCAGGATCAACTGCTGGTGGAGGCGTCCCTGGAGCGGCTGCGGCCGGAAGTGGAAGCCGCCCTCGCCGCCGCGCTCCCCCAGGGGGTGGTCGCGCTGGACGATGTCGCGCAGGCTGAAGCGCGGCTCGATGTCGTGGTGACCGTGATGCACCGATTGGCGCTGGAAAACGAACCGCTGCTTCGGACCATGATCCGACTGACGGCAGGCCGCACCAGCGATGCGGCCCCAGTGCGGGGCTATCGCCGGGTCGAATGGCTTACGTCTGCCGTGGCGCCGATCAAGCCGCGCATCGGTCGGCAGCGGTTCGAACGCCTGGTGTCGGCGCTGACGTCGTGTGTTGGCATGGATTCGCTCTTCCTGCTGCAGGATACGCGCGGTCTCTCGGCCCCTGCGGCGGAACGGGTGACCCGCTGGACGGCCCGGGCTCTGCTTGCGGCCAGCGTTCGAGACGCGGCGGAGGATGAATGACCCGCGATGAAGCGGACGTCCGGCAGATCGTCGCCGCACAGGTGGCGGGCTGGAACCGGGGTGATGCCGGCGCCTGGAGCGCGAACTGCGACCCCGACATCGCCTTCACGAATATCCTGGGGATGCGTTGGGACACGCAGGCCGGGTTCGAGGCACGGCATGCGGAGATGTTTCGGGGCGTCTTTGCCGACAGTCAGCTCATGGTGGCGATCGAGCGCCTGCGATTTCCCGAACCCAATCTCGTGCTCGTGGAACTTCTGACGACGCTCACCGGCTTTCGCGCCTTGCCTCCTGGCATCACTGCCACAGCCGAAGGTCGCCTGGTAACCCGCATGCTTGAGGTGCTGACCAAGCGCGATGGTCACTGGCTGATCACCGCCTGCCACAACACCGCGGTGATGCCACAAGGCCGCTGAGCCCAAGAAGCGTTCTTCCTTCGCTTCCTGGAGCTGTCCACGCACCAGCCGTCGGCACCGTCTATTCGCTGCGCTCGCTGGCGATCGACCGCCGGTACTCCGCCGCCCGCGCGTGGGCCTCGAGTCCCTCCAGTCGCGCGAGCGTCGCCGTCGCGTCGGCGACCACCGACGGCGTGCCGGTCTCGAGCCAGGTGCGCAGGCGCAGGAAGTTCATCACGGACAATCCCCCGGTGAATCGCGCCGCGCCACCCGTCGGCAGGACGTGGTTGGGTCCAGCCCCGTAGTCGCCGAAGACCTCGGCCGCTCCCTTGCCGACAAACACGGCACCGGCGTGGCGAACCCGCGCCGCGATCTCCCGGGCGCCGGGGATGGTGACCTGGAGGTGTTCCGGCGCGATGGCGTCGATCGCCGCGATCGCTTCGCTCATCGAGGTGCACACCACGGCAAAGCCGTTCCCGAGCGCGGCCCGAGCCGTGGCCGCCGTTGGCAGTGTCCCGAGCTGCTGGCGCAGCTCGCGATCGACCTGTGCAAGGATCCCTTCATCCAGCGTGACCACGATCGGCAGGGCATCGGGATCGTGCTCGGCCTGAGCGAGCAGGTCAGCGGCCACCAGCACCGGATCCGAGCTGGCGTCGACGAGCACCACCAACTCCGAGGGTCCCGCCAGGAAGTCGATGGCGACGTCACCCGCGACGATTTTCTTCGCCGCGGTGACCCAGCGATTGCCGGGGCCGACCACCACATCACACGCCGCGAGCGTTTCGGTGCCATAGGCCAGCGCCGCGATCGCCTGCGCCCCACCCACGGCGATCACCCGGTCGGCCCCGGCAATTGCCGCGGCCGCCAGCATCAATGGTGTGGCACTCGGCGTCGCCACCGTGATGTCGCGCACCCCGGCCGCGCGGGCCGTCACCACCGTCATCAGGACCGACGAGGGGAGCGGAAAGCGACCGGCGGGAGCGTAGCAGCCGGCACGATCCATGGGAATCACGGAATGGCCCGCGCGCCCGCCTGGTACCGCGACGTCCACCGTCGTCAGGGCGCTCCGTTGCGCCAAGGCGAACTCCCGGACCTGCGTCGCCATCGCCGCGAGCACCGCGCGCGTGTCGAGATCGATACTGTCGAGCGCCGCGGCAAGCGCCTGTGCGTCGTAATGCCAGGGGCGCACGCCTTCCCAGCCGTCGAATCGCGCGGCGTATTCGAGCAGCGCGCGGTCACCGCCTTGGCGCACGGACGCGACGATCGTCGCGGCGCCCTCGAGGGTGGCGGCATCGATGGCGCTCGGGGCCCGGGTCGGCAGCGCACCGGACTGGACCCGTCGCAGACCGGCAAACTCCGACGGCTGCGCGGTGGCAGCCGGTTTGGCATCGCCCGCGCGACGCGTGGTGCGCCGCGCCCGCTGAGCCAGTTCGCGCTCGACCTCGGCCAGCGTGCCGCCGCTTCCGGCCAGCTTGACCATGGCGAAGTAGAGAACGTCGGCCGTTTCGGCCACGGCGGCCTCGGGCGAAATGGCGTCGGCCAGCTCCCTGGCTTCCTCGACCAGCTTGCTGGCCAGGAGCGTCGGGTTTTGCCACAGTCGCTGCGTGTAAGAGCCCGCCAGTGGCTCGGCGCGTCGCTGTTGCAGCGTCGCTTCCAGGGCGGAGAGACCCGGTGCGTCGTCCCAGCAGGTGAGACTTCCGGTGTGGCAGAAGCCGCGACCATGCTGGCGTACCGTGAAGCGGATCGCGTCGCGATCGCAGTCGAGGTCGATCCGGAGCAGTTCCTGGATCGCGCCCGATGTTTCTCCCTTGGTCCAGATCCCGCGCTTCCTCGAGTGGTAGACGCCCCGGCGCTCGGCCACCGCCCGCTCAAGGCTCTCGGCGCTCGACCAGGCCAGGCCGAGGGCGGTCCCTCGTTCGTCGGTCACGACCGTGGCGAACAGGCCATCGGGCCGATCGGTGGCCAGCGGGGCTGCGATCGCCTGTGCCAGGCTGAGCCGGCCGGTATAGAGCGCCATGCCCACCTGTGCGTCGGCGCCCAGGGCATCAAGTGCAGCAATGTCTGCCGGCGTGGTGACGCCTCCGGCAATGGTGACCCTGGCGCGACCAGCCGCAGCGACAATCTCCTTGACGGCCTCGAGATCGATTCCCTGCATCCGTCCCTCGCGTTCGACGAAGGTGATCAGGAAGCCACCGACGCTGTCGCGCAGCTCGACGATCCGGTCGAGCACGTTGCGGCCGGTCCGGGTGCGCCAGCCGTGGATCACGACCTCGCCGTCGATCGCATCCAGTGCGGCGATGGTGCGCTCGCTCGGCAGCGCTCCGAGGAACGCGGGCGTCGCCGCTGTGCCGATGATGATTCGGGATGCGCCGGCATCGAGCCAGAACCGTGCTCGCGCGAGGTCGCGAATGCCGCCCCCGACCCGGCATGGTGCCAACCGGCAGAGCGGGGCAATGAGATCGCGCTGGTCGCCCACGCCGATCGCGGCATCCAGGTCGATCACCGCCACCGCTCCCGCCATCGCGAAGCGCTCCACCCAGGCCTGTGGCGGCCCCGCGTCGAGGGCCTGCTTGCGCCCGCCGACGAGCTGCACCGTGCGGCCGCCCGCGATGTCCACCGACGGAATGATCATGGTCGAATCTCCACACCATGTGAGGCGAGGAAGCGCTTCACCTGGCGAAGCGACACCGCGTTGTCGTGAAACATCGAGGCGGCGAGTACCGCATCGGCCCCGGCTTCGAGCGCCATGAGACAATGATCCGCGCGGCTGGCTCCGCCTGAAGCGATGACCGGCAGGCGAATCCGGCGGCTCACGGCATCGAGCAGCACCAGGTCGAACCCCTCGCCGGTGCCGTCACGGTCGATGCTCGTCAGCAGGATCTCCCCGGCGCCGCGCTGCTCCGCCTCAGTGGCCCATTCCACTGGTGCGCGTGCGGTGACTTCGCTGCCGGAGCGGGCGAACACCCGCCACCCACCATCGGGCCACGCCGCGGCATCAATCGCCAGCACGACACACTGGCTGCCGAATTGTCCGGCGAGTGCGTCGAGCAGGCCCGGATCGGCCAGCGCGGCCGTGTTGACCGCGACCTTGTCCGCGCCGGCCGTGAGCAGCGCTTCCGCGTCAGCGATCGAGCGCACTCCCCCTCCGACGGTGAGTGGAATCGTCAGCGCGTCGCGCACGGTGCGCACCGTCGCGAGGGCGTTCGCGCGGCCCTCGGGCGTTGCGGTGATGTCGAGCAGGATCAGCTCGTCTGCGCCGTCCTCGTCATACCGCCGTGCCAGCTCGGCCGGCAGCCCGGCGTCGCGCAGGTCGACGAAGCGTCGTCCCTTCACGACCCGGCCGCCGCGGGTGTCAAGACAGGGAATCAGCCGGCGGGTCAGCATGCGGCACACCACGCGTCGAGCAGCCGCAGGCCCCACGCGCCGGAGAGCTCGGGATGAAACTGGCAGGCGAGCTGCGGTCCGCGCTCGAGGGCCGCGATGAAGGGTCCCCCGTGATCGCTCCAGGCGAGAGTCCAGGAGCTGTCCGCTTCGTAGAGACAATACGAGTTCGCGAAGTAGGCGTACCCGGGCGCGACACAGCGAGCGCCTGCTCCGGTGGTGACCTGATTCCAGCCGAGCTGGGGACGCAGCACCCCGGGTGGCAGTCGCTTCACCGTGGCGGCGATGATGCCGAGTCCCCGCTCGCCCGGCGACTCCTCACTCGCCGTCGCGAGCAGCTGGAGTCCGAGGCAGATGAGCAGCGTCGGGGAGCCGCGCTCCAGCCGTTCGCGCAAGGCGACGTCAATGCCCCGGCGGCGCACCTCGGCCAGGGCGGCGCCGAACGATCCCACACCCGGAACGACCACGCGCGGCGCCCGGAGCACTTCCTCTGCGGAGGCCGCGATGAGCGGCTCGGCGCCGACGCGGCGGAGCCCTGCCATCACCGAGGCCAGGTTGGCGGTTCCGGTCGGGATGATGTTCACCGCGCGATCGCGCATCAGAGCACGCCCTTGGTGCTCGGGACCGCGCTACTCCGGGTGACGGTGACCGCCGCACGCAGCGCCAGTGCCAGCGCCTTGAATCCCGCTTCGGCACGGTGATGGTCATTCTCGCCGACGAGGACGTCGACGTGCAGCGTCATCCGCGCTGCGATCGCCAGTGACGTGAGGACATGCGGAATGTTCTCGCACGACAGTTCCCCGAGGCGTTCGCGCGTGAGGCCGAGGGCGATGCGGGCGAACGGGCGGCCCGAGAAGTCCACCACTGCGCGCGCGAGCGCTTCGTCGAGCGGCGCGAACCCCGCGCCGAAGCGGGTGATGCCGCGGCGCTCTCCCAGGGCCTGGTCGATGGCGGCGCCGAGCACCAGGGCGCAATCCTCGGCGGTGTGGTGATCGTCGATCTCCAGATCACCGCGTGCCACCAGCGAGAGGTCGAAGCCGGCGTGCATGGCGACGGCGGTGAGGAGGTGATCGAGGAAACCGATGCCCGTCTTCACCTCGACGACGCCCGTGCCATCGAGGTCGAGGCGGACAGAGATGTCGGTCTCGCGGGTGCGTCGGGTGATGGTGGCGCTGCGCTCGGTCATGGCAGGAGTTCCTCGAGTTGGTCAAGTCCGGTCAGCACGCGAGCCGCGCCGGCAGTCAACAGCGCGCTGCTCATGGTGGCACTGTGGTCCTGCGGCGCGAGCACGCCGAGGGGCAAGGCCCCGGCGGCGCGAGCCGAGCGGATGTCGTCGGGCGTGTCGCCGATCATCCAGGCGCGGGTCACGCCCAATCGCTCCATCGCTTCCGTGATGGGGAAGGCGTCCGGCTTGCCGGGGCCGTCCTCCTTCGTGACGCAGCAGGCGAACAGCCGGCTGATTCCGAAGCGCGCCAGGAAGCGCTCCGCATCGGCACGGGGTCGGCCAGTGGCGATGCCGAGGCGGTAGCGCGAAGCGAGCCGCGTGAGTCGCTCAGGTGTCGTCAGGAGCGATTCCATCTCGCGCAACCCGGGACGCCCGGGGCCGCCTTGATACATGGCCTCGAACACCATCGTCACTTCTTCGAGTGGGAGCGAGGTGCCGTGTGCGGCGAGGAGCGCCGCGGTGAGCTGCCAGTCATCATTCGCGTTGCCCTGCGCTTTGGCATCGCGGATCTCGTCGGTGGTCACCGTGACGCCGAACGTAGCGGCCGTGTTGATGATGGCGGTGCGGTAGGAGCGGCTCACGTCGGCCAGCACACCATCCATGTCGAAGATCAATCCCTCGGGGGCGACGCTGGTCGTGAGGGCGTGCGCGAGTCGCTGGTATGGCGCGCTTCCCGTCGGGCAGGCGATGCGAAGACGATCGATGTAGCGGTCTGGGAGGTACCGTACTGCAATGCCCTGACCGGCGAGTGCGTCACGGACCCAGGGAGCCTGCGTGGATGCAACACACACGAAGTTGGCCTGTGAGGGCAGGGGATCGAGCCCGAGGGCATCGAGGAGCGCTGTCAGGCGAGCGCGAGCATCTCGAACGGCAGAGACGGTGGCGGATGGCGTGTCCAGGCGCTCGAGAGCCGACTCGACCAGCGCGAGCGACGTGCCGGCGATGGGGAAGGGGCTGCCGGCTCGCTGCATCCACGTGATCACCTCGGGAGGCCCCGCGGCCCAGCCAACCCGCAGCCCCGGCAGCGCCCAGGCCTTGGAGAAGGTGCGAGTCACCAGGACTCTCGGCTCACGCAGCAGCTCACGCGTCGGGTCCGCGTCGGCGAACTCGACATAGGCCAGATCGACCAGCAGCAATGCGTTCGGTGCGGCACGCGTGACGGTGAGCAGGTCTGCCAGCGACGCCACGGCGCCGGTCGGGTTGTTGGGCGATACAATCGCCACCAGCGAGGTCTCGGGGGAGATCGCTGCCACCAGCTCGTGCGTGGGAAGCGGACCCGACGGCCATGCCACCTGCCGGATGGTCGCGCCGGTGAGCCGGGCGTAGCGTGGCAGCATCTCGAAGGTGGGTGTGGTCAGCAGCACCTCGCGCCCCGGCGTCAGCACCGAGCGGAAGGCCCGCTCCAGCGCGTCGTCAGCACCGGCGGTGATCAGCAGCCGCTCGGTGGGCACCCCGATCTGCTTGGCAAGTCGCGCCGTCAACTGCGCGACCTCGGGATACTTCGCCGCGCGACGCGTCAACTCCCCTGCGATGCCTGCGAAATCGGCCCCCGGGTCGGCTGAGGACCCAGCGCTTCCCGAAAGGTCCAGGTCGGTCGGTGCGGGATGACGGGCCGGGGCGTACGCCGACACGCTCGCCACGGCAGGCGCCACGCGAAGCCCCGAGGGAAGATCGAGCGTGTCAGTCACGGGACGATCTGCGACAGTGTGCTGACAACCAGGTCGGTTCCGCCGGAGGCCTTCACCAAGGGCACCAGTCGCGGCAGGTCGCGCCGCGGAACAGCCACCTTGATGGCGAAGCCGGCGTTGCCGTGGAGCATCGCGATGGTCGGCTCCCGCATGCAGGGGAGGATGGCGCACACCGTTTCGAGCCGATCGCTGGTGACGTTGACCTCGAGCATCACTCGCTGGCGTGCCTCGAGTACCGAGCCGAGCAGCATCTTCAGGTCATCGAGCGCCGCCCGGCGCACGGGTTGATCGAGCACGCGCGGATTGGCGAAGAGTCGTGTCGACGACGTCATCAAGGTGCCGATGATCGTCAGGCCGTTGGCGGCGAGGGTCGCCCCGGTGGCAGTGTTGTCGACGATCAGGTCGGCGTCGTCGGGAGGAAAGACCTCCGTCGCTCCATAGGACCGGACCAGCCGAGCGTCGAGTCCGGCGCGCCCGAGCCACGATCGTGTCAGCTGCAGGTATTCGGAGGCGACCACCAATCCATCGCGCCGCCGGAGTTGCCCCGCGTCGAGCAGGGCTTCGGGAGCGGCTGCCACCAGGCGCACCGGGTCGAGACTGGTATCCAGCACCTCCACTACGTCGACGCCGAGTTCGGCCACCCAGTCGGCACCCGCGAAGCCGACATCGCGCGAACCCGCCGCCAGCATCTCGACGATGTTCTGCGGCTTGAGGATCTTCACACTGTACTGGCTGCCGTCGATGGTGGGCCGGTACTCCCGGCTGCCGGCCCGGACTTTCAGCCCGGCTGCCTCGAGCAGCGCGAACACCTCTGCCTGCATCCGTCCCTTCGGAAGCGCGACTCGCAGCGCTTGGCCAGCATCTACTGGTGTCACATCGTCCTCCGCGGCCCCAAGGGGAGGCGCGTCGGACTCCGAAAAGTCGAAACGCCGGCCCAAGGGGCCGGCGTTGATGGTTGCGCGATCTCAGCTGCACGCTAACACGACATCAAACCGCCCCGGAAACTCCGTGGTGATGGGCATGATGGCGATGGGCGTGAATCAGCATGGGGACTATTGTACTCGGAGAGGCGAGATGTGCGCAAGGGCGCCCGAGATTCCACTCAATTGGTGGCTGGCTGAGTCGCCAGCCGATGGATGGTTCGCCCGCCGTCGCGGGTGATCAGCAGGTAGCCCGCAAAGATCATGGTCAGTCCGAGCAGTTCGGTCACGTAGAGCACCTCGACGTGGCCGAATCGGGTGAAGCTCCCGCCGATGCCCGGCAGGATGCCGCCGAACGCGATCAGGGTGTTGGCCAACACCCGGCGAGCGGCGCCCGATCCCTGGTTCTGCCAGTACCGGTATGCCGACCAGCAGGCACCGCCGACCAACACACTCGCCGCATAGGTGTTGATGAACGGGCTGAACGCTCGGACCCACTGGGTGGCGAACACCTTGCCGGAGAGACGGTGCAATTCGACCAGGCCGAAGTTGATCGGCGCCAGCAGGACGGCGACGGAGGCCACGATAATGACCGTGATCAGGATGACGGTGAGTCGATCGGCGGTCTTTCGCGACCAGAGGAGGTAGGCGGTCCCCTGGGCGAGCGGCGCACCGCCCAGGAGGGCGCCCGTGATGTACCAGAGGCGGAAGATCGGTTCATTCCAGCCGAAGAGCGTGGTCCACGACTCCGTGAACGTCCCGGCGGCATAGGTCACCATCCCAATGCCCCACCAGAGCAGATGCATTCCACCGCGGGCGCGATATCGCGCGAAGACGGTCAGGGCGAACCCGATCGCCACGCACGTGGTGGCGATCGGGATGTAGTGCACCGCGGATTGTGCCGGCACCGTCAGAAGTCCAGGCGCAGGGCCGTCGTCAGGCTCCGTCGCGGCTCCGGCCGGAAGAACGATGTGTTCGATGCCTCGGCGTACAGCACGTTGGTGAGGTTGTTCACCGCCACGTCGAGTTCTGGCCGCATCAGGCCGAACTGTGGCAACCGGAACGACGCGCGGACCGCGTGTACCGTGAAGGCGGGCAGTTCGGCCCCAACCGGGCTGGTGCCCAGGTCGATGTCCTTCCGGATTCCCTGGTGTCGAATTTCGTACGCGAGCACCAGGCGACTGCCGGGCGCCCGCCACGACACTTCGCCACCGATCTTGCTGCCGTAGCTGTCGCCGACCGGGTTGGTGCGATCGACATTCTTGGAATTGAGGGTGGTGGCGTGTGCCAGCACCGCGAAGCCGCTCCCCACCTTCACCTCGGCCAATGCCTCGACCCCCTGGTCGCGGAGCTTGGCGACGTTCTGGTTCTGGTACGCCGGGAAGTTGCCGACCTTGGTGCCGAGCGGCACGATCCGGATCCCGTCGTGAATCGTGTTGCTGAAGTAGGTCGCCTCGGCATAGAGCCGATCGCTGCGGAATTTGAACCCGACGTCCATGTTCAGCGAAGTTTCCGGTGCGAGGCCGGGACTGGCGACCTGGTAGCCGTTCCCCTCGGCCGTGGCACCGTCGAAGTAGCGCTCGATCAGGTTTGGCGCCCGGAAGGCCCGGCCGACGGTCGCGACGAGGTTGAGCCGCGAGCTGGCCGCAAACTTCGCGCTGAGATTGCCGACCAGGGCACTGTTCGACGCGCTCACCCCCGACCGATCTGCCGACAGCCCTGCGGTGGTACGGGTCGTAGCCTGAATGGTCTGCGCGCGCGCGCCGGCGGACATCGTCAGCCGCGAGGCGAGTGCGAACTCTCCCTGCGCAAAGGCGCCTGCCGTCGCATAGTTGGCGTTGGGGAGCGTCGGGGTGTTCGAGGTGCGGACCGTCGGCGGACCGAACACCGTCGTTGTGGTGTTGCTCGCGTCGCTGTTGGTGGAATGATCGAGGTACCAGTCGGCGCCATAGACGAGCGTGTGGCGGCCACCGATCACCTTCACCAGTTCCATCCTGGCACCGTAGCTGCCGATGTCGGTGTAGTTGTGGGTCCGGATCGCCATGCCGGCCGTCGGCGGCAGGGGGGCCCCGAAGGGGATGTCGATCTGCTGGTCAAAGCTGCGGGTGTTGGACCCGGTGAACGTCGCGAACGAGAACCGATCGGCCAGGCCCCAGCCAAGGGCCGAGGCCTGATAGGTCGCGGTGACTCGGTTGACACGCTGGTCGGGATAGAGCAGTCGCACCACGACACCCGACGTGTCGCCCAGCGCTCGCGGATCGACATAGCCGAATCCGGCATCGCGAGATTCGTAGCGCGACAGCCCCAGGGTGACACGACTGTTCTCGCCCGCGTCGTAGCTCAGCTTGGCGGCGTAATTCCGGTCGCGCACGCCGACATCATTGACCAGCTGCTGGGACGCCAGCGTCAGGTTGCCGAAGCTCCCCGCTGGCGCGAGATAGTTGCCCGCTTCCCGTCGTCCGGCCGACGCGGTGAACCCGAACCGGCCGTCGCGGCCGCTGAGTCGGAGGTGGCCCAGGTTCTGGGCGTCGGCGCTTGAATGCCGGTACATCACCGATCCGAGGATCGTCGAGCTGCCGCGCCGTGGCGGATTCAGCGTGATCTGGTTCACGACGCCGCCAATTGCATCGGTGCCGTACAGCACCGACGCAGGGCCCCGCACGACTTCGACACTGGCCAGTTCGTTGATGTCGGTGAGGGAGGAGATTTCGCCGAAATCCTGCTGGCGCCGGGCGTTGTTCATCCGCAGCCCGTCCTCGGCGAGGAGAATGCGCTGGCCGCGCTGCCCGCGGATCATCAGCCGTACCTGGCTCGGGCCCACGCCGGTGACGTCGACGCCGGGAAGATTGCGGAAGAGATCGCCGATGCCGTTGGGCACCTCGCGCCGGATGACCGATGAGTCGACCGACAGGACCGGCGTCGCGGTCTGGAAGATGAGCGTCGCGGTGCGCGTCGCACTGACAGTAATCGGCGCCAGCTTCGCCATCTTGGCCGTCGAATCGGACTGGGGAGTGGGGGAGCTGGTTTGCGCCGACACCGTCGACACAGGGAGGGCAAGTGCTCCAAGGAGGAGCACGACACTGCTCGATCGCATACGCACCTCAGGGGGTTTTCCATTGATACCACCTTCCAACCAACGAAGGCAGTATCGTGCGATGCGAATGGATTTGGTA
>JANYAG010000067.1 GCA_025361465.1 Gemmatimonadota bacterium | reverse complement strand
CGCGGGCCGGCGATCGCAGTCCCTTGCCGATGCGGTCCACGACCCGCAACCCGATGACGGCCCCGGCGGATTGCGCCAGCGCGATGATCGGCCGGACCGCGACGGCGATGCCGTAGCCGAACAGCACCAGCGGCCCGCGCTTGGTGGGCTGGTCGGCGTATTTCCCGGAGAGGAACCGCAGCAGGGACGCCGCGAGATCGGAGGCGCCATCGAGGGCGCCGAGGGTGGCGGCACTGCCGCCGAGGGTGCCAACGATGAAGGCCGGGAGGAGCGGATAGACCATCTCGCTCGCCGCGTCGTTGAGGCCGGAGACGGCGGCGAGGCCGGTGACGGTGGGCGGGAGCTTATCGTGGTTCATCGCTTCTCGCTTCTCGCCTACTGTCCCGCCCACCTCGCCAGCGGCACCGACAGTCCGCCGCCCTTCAGCGCCTTGCGGATGAATGCCACCGAGTCGCCGCCGTCCTCGGCATACCACTCCTGCCATCCCTCGTGCGCGAACGCGGCGGCCACGGCCTCCAGCGGCGCATCCGCCACTTCGGAGATCAGGACGCGCGCTTCGCCCTCGGTCAGGCCGGCATTCTCGACGGCGCGGGCCACGAGCTCGTCCACGGTCGCCATCCGCGCCTGCAGCAACAGGTCGCACTCGGCCGCGACCGCCTCGAGCAGGGCGTGGAGCGACATCATCAATCGCCGTTCGGGCAGCCCGAAGACGTGCGTGGCGCGCAACAGCGAGGCCACGGTGCGACCCCAGCCGTCGTGCAGCCCCGGCGCCACCAGCACGCGACGGACCAGTCGCGGCGAGGCAGCGCGGGCCACATCCAGCATCCGGGCGGCATGATCGCGCACCGCAAACGCCGCCATCGACCAGGCATCCTCGGCCCCGAAGGCCTGCTCCGGCGCCTCGCCGGTGATCACGGGCAGCCCCATCTCGCGCATCTCATCCGCCACCCGGTTCCATTCATCGCGCCAGTAATCGTCCGCGATATCGCCGGAAACTTCGGTCTCGAGCCGCAGGCTGTTGGCGAGCGCCAGGCCGTCGGTCGAGTCAAGTTCGGCGGCCGTGTTGGCGAGCGAGCGCATCACGCCGGTGCGCCGCAATTCGAGAATGCGCAAGGCGCCCTTCACGCCCACCGGCACGGTGGTCAGCGTCTTGAGCCGGAGCTCGACCGTCTCCTCGCCCATCCCGGCCAGTTCACCCTGACGCTCCGGATCGCGCAGCCATTCCATGTGCTGGGTGATACCCGCCGCCGCCGGGCGCACGGTCAGCTCGTCGAGCCGCTCGGAGGCCTCGTCGATGCTCTCCTCGATCATCTCGGCTTCGAAGAGGGCCGCCGACACCACCACCTCGGGCGCCGGACGCCGGTCGCGGCGCAGGCCGGCGAGAAATTCCGGGATGGCAACGATCCGGTCGCGCAGCGCCGACTCGCTTTCGGACGTGAAGTCCTCATTCTCGAGATGCTCGTCGAGCGCCTCGACCAGGTGGCTCAAGGGAGCCGCCGGATCGCCGACCTCGCCCTTGGCCTGTGCCGTCAGGCGAATCGCCTCGCTGCGCAGGGTGTTGAGCAGCATGGTGCGATCCACCTCTTCGGCCAGCTCCTCGACATCCTCGAGCGCTTCGAGGGCGTGCGCGATGCTCCGCATGGCGGCCGAGTAGCCCTCGACGGTGGCACAGTCGAAGTGCCCCAGCCGGTGGTGCACCTCCTTCGGCGCATCGTCGGTGTAGGCCAGCGGATCGACGTGACGTACGACGTCGAGGTAGGAGGCAAGCAGTTCGTTGAGAGCGCTCATGCGCGACCCGTCACTTCGCTGTGGGCCCCGATGCTGCAGGAGCCGGTGAAATCGGCAACGCGGGCCTTTTCGCCCAGCATTGAGTGAGTCATCGTCGATCGATCGATCGTGCACCCGGGGCCGATGATCGAATTGGCCACCGACGCATCGCGAATGGTACACCCGGTCTCGACCGAAACGTTCGGGCCGATGGTGCAGCGCTCCAGGACACAGCCCTCCTCGATCAACACCGGCTCGACCAGGCGGACGTCCTTGCCGACCGCCGGGTGCCGCGCCGCACCCTGCCCAAGCAGGATGCCGTTGGTCTCCAGCGTGGTCTCCAGCTGGCCGCAATCGTACCAGCCACCCACCTCGGCGGTGAGGATCTTGCAGCCGTGATCGATCATGTGCTGGAAGGCGTCGGTGAGATAGTACTCGCCCTTGTTGGTCGGCGAGGCAAGGACGTGATCGATGCCGCGCCAGAGCGCCGCCACGTTGCGCATGTAGTACAGGCCGATATTGGCCAGCTTGGAGATCGGCTCGGAGGGCTTCTCGACGATCTTCGTCATGCAGCCGGCCGCGTCGGTCACCACGACACCGTAACGCTGGTAGTCCTCGACTTCCTTGGCCCAGATGATCCCGTCCGCCTCGGTCCGCTCGGCGAGGGTGAGGTCGGCCTCGAAGACCGTGTCGACGAAGATGATCATCGCCGGCCCATGGATCAGCGGCCGCGCCAGGTTGATCGCCCCAGCCGTCCCGTCCTGGACCTTCTGCTCGATGTAGCTCGACTGCACCGTGTAGCGCGACCGGGTGTACGCCTCAACCTGCTCCTTGAGGTGACCGGTGATGAAGATCAGTTCCTCGACATCGAGCCCGTCGAGCCGATCCATCACCCAGTCCATCACCGGCCGGCCCGCCACCTTCAACATCGGCTTGGGGATCAGATGCGTGTGGGGGCGAAGGCGGGTGCCCTTCCCCGCGAGCGGGATGATCACCTGCATGGGGTCACTTCCTCCCGTACCGGTCCTTGATCCGGACCAGGTCATCGAGCTCCGGCGTGGACGCCTCGAGCACGTCACTGTCGACCACGGCCTCAATCTGGTGAATGGTCGGGGCCGGAATGTGGACCGAGTCCCCGGCGCGGAATGCGCGGGCCACCGGTGCGGCATCCTCGGACGTCCAAGTGCGGAGGATCAACTCGCCCGACAGGACGTACATCGTCTCGTCCTTGACGTGGTGATACTGGATCGAGAGCAGCTGCCCGGCGGTGACGTGCAGGATCTTCCCGACATAGCGATCGGTGTGGGCCCAGATCAGTTCATGGCCCCATGGCTTGTCGACCCGGCGCGGCAGGACACTCATCGATGCTCCCCAACGGTGAACGAGAACGATGTGGGATACGAGATACACTCACGGACGCAGACACCGCAGGCGACACAGCCATCCTGGTGCAGCACGGGATGCCCATCGCCATCGAGCGTCAGTGCCGTCTCGCCGATGGGACACGCCCGGACACAGACGTCACACGAGCGACCCTCGAAAGTAACGCAGCGCTGCGGATGAAAGTGAACCTGGCCAAGCTTCGTCCCCTTCCAGCCGTCGGCCGGGACGGTCAATGCATCGGTGGGACAGGCCGCGGCGCAGGGCATGTCGGTGCAGGCCACGCAGGGGTTGTGGCCCGGGTCGAGGTACGGAGTCCCGGTGGCAATGCCGCCCGCCGTCGACACCCAGAGGATCGCCTGAACGGGACATGCCGTACCACAATCCCCACAGCGGGTGCAGGCCGGCAGGAACGCGAGCTCCGGCAATGCGCCCGGCGGGCGCACGTAGTGCGACTGGACGAACCGCTCTTCGGTGGCGCGAGCGACGCGCTCGACCGCGTCGCCAAAGACGCGTCGCAGGAAGTTGCGTCGATCGCCCCCGCCACCAAAATCTGGCATCTGCTGCTACTGCCCCGGTCGCAGGTCTTCGAGAATCGGCCGGGTGAGGCCGGCCACGGTGCGGGCCGAGGTCGTCCCGGTCTCGAAGACGACGATCTCGTTGCGACCGCGCTTGAGCCAAGCCCCTGGAAGGTAGAGCGTCTGCTGCGGGCCAACCTGCCAATAGCGGCCGAGGTTGATCCCGTTGACGAAGACGATGCCCTTCTGCCAGGCCCGCATGTCGAGGAAGGTGTCGCCGGTCTTCTCGAGCGTGAACGTGCCGCGCAGCACCAGCGGGATGCCCGCCGTGGGCGCACGCTGCGTTCCCTTGCTCACCGGCACCTTGTCGAACGGCAGCGGATACGACTCCCACCCGGTGAGTTCCACGCCCGCCAGCTTCACCGGTGCGATGATCCCCTTGCGATTGTTGACCATGTCGCCGCCATAATTGATCCGGCCCATGTTCTCGACCAGGATCTCAAGCCGGCCCCCGGCGGGCACGCTGATCTCGGCGGCGAATTTCTTGTCGCGCCGGTTGAGCGTGGCGACCCGGACCCCGTTGACGAACACCACGCCATAGTCGCGCAAGCCCGTCACCTCGAGGAGGCCCGTCGTGGCAGTGGCCACGGTGTGGCGATAGAAGACCCAGCCCTCGACCTGGTCCATCTCCTCCATCGCGAGTGGTTGCGCGGCCTGCCGCAGCTCCACTTGCTGCACGAGATCAAAGAGGTCCGCCGCGGGCGTGAGCGTCACCGCCGGCACGGCGATCACCGGCAGGGAATCGGGAACCGCCGGGATGGGGTACTTCACCAGCCGTTGGATGACGTCGCGCAGGGCGTAGAACTTCGGCGTCGCCCACCCCGCTTCGCTCAGCGGCGCGTCGTAGTCGTAGGTCGTGGTGCTCGGCTCAATCGGCCGTTCCCGGCTGTAATTCGATCCCGACGTGAAGCCGAAGTTGGTGCCGCCGTGGAACATGTAGAGATTGACGCTGGCGCCGTGCGCGAGCAGCGATGCATAGCTGCCGATGAAGTTCTTGGTGGGCGTGATCGGAAACTTCTCGGCCCAGTGGATCAGCCAGCCGGGATAGAACTCCGCCACCATGTAGGGTCCCTGGCCGCCATGGAAGGCGTTGACGCGGCTCACCAGGGTGTCGTAGTTCTCCTCGCCGTTGCCGGTCATCAGCACACCGGGAATCGAGCCCTTGGCGAAGAGCCAATCGCCATCGGAGGTGAACAGCGGCACATCGATGTTGTTATCGAGCAGCATCTTGCGATGGTACTCCTTGTACTCCGCATCGCTGCCGTAGGAGCCGTATTCATTCTCGGCCTGCACCATCAGGATCGGCCCACCATGGGTCACCTGCAGCGGGCGGATCTCCCTCGCCAGCGCATCGATGTAACGGTGCGCGGCGGCCAGGAAGCGCGGGTCCTTGCTGCGAACCTTGAGGTCGGGCTCCTTCAGGAGATAGGAGGGAAAGCCGCCGAAATCCCACTCGGCACAGGCGTACGGCCCCGGCCGCAGGATCACCCAGAGACCTTCCTCCTGGGCGATCCGGACAAAGGCCGCCAGGTCGCGATTGCCGGTACGGAAATCGAAGACGCCGGGCCGGGTCTCGTGATAGTTCCAGAAGACGTACGTCGCGATGGTGTTGAGCCCCATCGCCTTTGCCATGCGGAGCCGGTGGCGCCAATACTCCCGCGGGATCCGGGCGAAGTGCATCTCGCCGGAGATGATCTGCAGCGGCTTGCCATCCAGCTGGAACGCCCCGTCGGCAATGGCGAAGGTGTGGGTCGGCCGCTGGGCGGGTGCGGCACCAACCGCCACCAAGGCAAGCCCCAGCACGAATCCGGGCATGACGCGTCGCAGCATCTGTGGCAGGCCTCGAATTAGGCGTCTAGTGGAGAGGGAGGATGTCCCCGGGAAAATAGGCACCTGACGGCAACGCCGCCCGGATTGGAGTGCCCTTACCTTTCCATTGGAGCTCACCTGATTCCGGGGCCATCGTGACGCGTACTGCCCTCCTTCTCACCACCTGCTTCGGTATCGGCACCACAGCAGCCGTCACGGCCGCCGATCCGGTGGTGCCGCATCACCGCGTGCTCTTTGTCGGCAACAGCCTGACCTACACCAATGATCTCCCCGCCACGGTCGGCGCCATCGCCAGGAGCGTCGGCGACACGATGACTGTTGTCACGTCGGCCGCGCCCAATCTCGCGCTGATCGATCACCTCACCGGCGGTTCCGATGCGGTGCGACAGCTCAAGAACACGCGGTGGGATGTGGTGGTGTTGCAGCAGGGGCCCACCTCCTCCGCCGGCGTATGCCGCGACTCGCTGGTGCTCTGGACCCGGATGTTCGACAGCCTGGTCCGGCCCGGCGGCGGGCGCACCGCCCTCTTCATGCCCTGGCCCGCCACGTCACAGGGCGACGTCTGGGCTGGCGTCCGGACTTCCTACCAGGTGGCGGCCCGCGCGGTGGACGGCGTCTTTCTGCCGGCCGGCGAAGCGTGGCACAGTGCCCTGAGGCGGCATCCGGGACTGCCGCTGTATGGGCCTGACAGTTTCCACCCCTCGCCGATGGGGAGCTATCTCGCGGCGCTCGCGATCTACGAGCAATTGACCGGCCGCGACGCTCGCACCTTCCCCAGCCAGGCGTTCGACGCCGGCCGACCGCTGGCCATGTCAGCCGATACCATTGGCTGGCTGCAGCAGGCGGCACACGACGCGAACCGTAGCTACTCCATCTCTACCAAGGAATCAGCGTCCCCAGCTGCAGCGAGAACCGGCGCATCGGGCGGCTGCTAACCGCTTCTCCTCATCCTGAGCGGAGCGGCAGCGCAGCTGCTGCGGAGTCGAAGGAGCCTCAACAGTCGAGGGACCCTGAATGCCTGGGCATTCAAGGTCCCTCGCTGCGCTCGGGATGAGGGGACGCTACGCCAGCAGCTTGTGCCGCAGGACGGCCAGGCGCTTGCGAACCGAGCCGTCATAGACCCGGTCGCCGATGCGGATGGTCACCCCGCCAAGGATGGCGGGATCGATGGCAAAGCCGGCGATGACATCCTTGCCCAGTGCCGCCGACAGCCTGGCCACCAGGGCGTCGCGCGCCACGGTGTCCAGTTCGCGCGCCACGGTGACGCCGGCGCGGATCCGGTTCAACTTGATGTCGGCGAGCTTGCGATACTCATCGGCGATCAGACTGAACAGCATCTGCCGGCCGCGCCGCACCACCGCGCTCAGGAAGCGCACGTAGGACCGAGGCGCGTCGTGCAGCGCATCGGCAATCAGCTTGATCTTCTGGTCGCGGGTGACGCGCGGCGACATCAGCACCGATTCGATGCTCGGGGTGGCGAACGCCGCGGCAGTGATGTCAATCATCTCGCCCCACGGCTCGAGCGCTCTCGCCTCTTCGGCGAGCGCGACCAGCGTCTCGGCGTAGTTGCGTGCGATCGTCACTGCTCTCACGCGCCGGTCCTCAGCGTCGTGATGTACTCCTCGACCAGCTTCCGGTCGGCGGCCGGATCAAGGCGCTGCCCGACCACCTTCCCCGCGGCTGCGATCGCCAGGTCCACCGCTTCGCGGCGGATCTCGCTGATGGCGCGTTCGCGCTCGCCCTGAATTTCGCGCTTGGCGCGGGCGAGGAGTTCGTCCTGCTCGGTGCGGGTCCGCTCGATCGCCGCTATCCGCTCGCGATCGCCGGCCTGACGGGCCTCGGCCACGATGCCCTGCGCTTCACCCCGGGCGGCCGCGAGCAGTTCCCGCTGTTCCGCCAGGTACCCGGCCGCGTCGGCCCGGGTCTTGTCGGCATCGGCCAGCTGCTTGGCGATGGCGGCTTCCCGGTCGGCCGTCGCCTTGACGATCACCGGGAAGACGAACTTCGACAGCAGCCAGAGGAACGGCAGAAAGACGACAAAGGTCCAGATGAAGAGACCGATCGTCGGCGAGAAGGGCGCCGGCAATCCTCCCTCCCCGGTCGCGTAGAGCAACGGTAGCATCATGACGCAGACCGCCTGGTTACTTGATCAGCTTGAATAGCAGGGCGAACACCAGCGCGATGATCGTGGCGCCTTCGAGGAGCACGCCGAACAGCAGACCGGCGGCGCGGATCTCGCCCGTCGCTTCCGGCTGGCGCGCGATCCCTTCGGCCACCTGGCCACCGATGCGGCCGAGGCCGATGCCGGCGCCGAGCACGGCGAGGCCGAGGCCGATACCGGCACCCATGGCGCCGAAGTTCGGGACTGCGTTGGCAGCAGCGTCCTGCATGAGAATCGGGAGCAGCATTTGTCCACTCGTTGTGTCAGTGAGGATTCAAGGTCAGTCGCATCCTCGGCCAGCGCCACCGTCTCCTCAGGAACAGCGGCCGGACGATGGGGATCAGCGGACCCGGCGGGCCCAATCCCCAGAGAGCGGCGCATTCGCGCCACCCGGGTCGCACTCGCCGCGGGATGCCGGGGCGGTGCCAGTCCACCAATCACCAATCACCGTTCACCAATCACTCGCAGTCAATGCTCGTGCTGCATCAGCCCGATGAACACCGCGCTCAGCAGTGCAAAGACATACGCCTGCAGGAACGCGACAATCAATTCCAGGAACATCACGCCCAGCACCACTGACGCGGTCACGGCGCCGATGCCGTAGCTCCACATCCCCAGCGAACCGAACAGGAAGACGATGCCGAAGAGCGACAGGATGACGAAGTGCCCCGCCAGCATGTTACCGAAGAGACGGATCGCCAGTGCGATCGGCTTCACCAGCTTGGAGAGGATCTCGATCGGCGCCATCGCCATCGTCATCACCACCGCACCGGGACCATGCAGCCCCTCGATGTGCGGGAAAATGGTGCCCATATAGCCCTTGAAGCCGAGCTTCACCATCCCGCCGATCTCGATGACCAGGAACGACATCACCGCCAGCGCCGCCGTGACGGCCAGGTTGCCGGTGGGTGACGCGCCCCACGGCATCAGGCCGAGCAGGTTCATCATCAGGATGAAGAAGAAGAACGCCATGATGAGCGGGGCGTAACGCGGCCCCATCTCCTTGCCGATGTTGGCGATCGCGATCTCGTTGCGCACGAAGACGACGAACGCTTCCATCATCCCGGCATAGCCGCCCGGCGCCCTGCCCTCTCGGCGGGCCTTGGCGATCCCGTTGGCGGCGATCTGCAGCAGGGTGTAGGCGAGTACTGCCGCCAGCATCAGGAAGACCACATGCCGCGTGGGCGAAAGATCGATGACCAGCGACCCGAGGTGGATCGGCTGCCACTGGGGCAGCTGGATCGTGCCGAACGGCGCGAAATCCAGCTGGTGGGCGTCCCCGGTGTGATGGAACACCATCTCGGCGATGTCGAACGGTTCTTGTGGTGCGCTCATCGTTCCAGTCGAGTCTCCAGATACAGCAGAGGGAGCAGCACTCCCAGATATCCCAACGCCGCCCCCGGTGGGGAGAACGCCTCTCCGCCCTTGAACGCCGCCACGCCGATCAGGGCCACCCCGCCGAAGCGAAGCACCACCCCGATGGCATACACCTTCAAACGGTCCACCGTGGGCGCCACCCCAACCCGTCGTGCCAGCCGATCAGCCAGCAACTGGATGCTGGTGGCGATCGCCCCGAAGAGGAGGGCCGACTTCGCCCCGCTCTTCCCCCAGAGGAGCCAGGCCAACGCCGTGACCCCGGCGGTGCCCAGCAGCCCCCAGAGGAGCCGGCGACCCTGATCACCGCGGGGCGTCGGTGCGCCCTCCATCCCTGGGTCGCTTGCCGATCCGCTGCCAGAGCCAGAAGCCGCCCAGTGCCGTGCCCGCCACCATCCCCACCAGGGTGAAAAGCGGTAGCGTCTTCAGCCGGCCATCCAGCCAGAACCCACCCAGGGTGAACCCCGCCAACGTCAGGGCAAAGGTGATCCCGACCGAGACCAAGGCATACCCCTCGCCGATCTCTCGATTCGAGCCGTCGTCGGGGTGTTTCACGGGGCGGAAAGTAGGACTTTGTGAAACATTTCGCAAGCAAAAAAGGCGCTCTCTTCCTGCCATCGGAGTCGCCCTGAGCGCAGCGAAGCGCTTGTGGCTCAGCCTCAGAGACAATACTTGACTAGTCTGACTAGATGACATAGCATTCAGTATGCGCGACACCTATTCCCTCTACGACGCCAAGGCCAAGCTCTCGGCCATCATTCGCCGAGTCCGTGAGGGACACAGCGTGATCGTGACCGTGCATGGTGAGCCGGTGGCGGAAATTCGCCCGGCGGAGAGTGCCGCGGCGGGCGACGGCGTGGAGCGGCGCATGGCGCGGCTGGCCGAGCGGGGCGTGCTCCTCCGACCCGAAAGCCGCGTCGGCCACCTGAAGCCGATCGCCCACATTCCCGGCGCCCTGGCGCGCTTCCTGGCCGATCGCGGCGAATGAAGGTCGCCTACGTTGACACCTCCTGCCTGGTGGCGATCGCCTTCGGCGAGCGCGGTGCCGCCGCGCTCGCTCGACGCCTCGACTCCTTCGACGAACTGATCTCCGCCAACCTGCTCGAGGCTGAACTTCGCTCGGCATTCGTTCGCGAGGGCGTCGAGCCCGATGCAACCCTGCTGAGCGCGGTGTCGTGGGTGGTCCCCGACCGGCCCTTGAGCGCCGAGATCACCCGGGTACTCGCGTCCGGCTACGTCCGGGGCGCCGACTGCTGGCACCTCGCCACCGCGCTCTACCTCGGGGAAGATCCGGGGACGATTGCATTCCTGACGCTCGATGCGCGACAACTGGAGGTGGCCAGGGAGTTGGGCTTCGAGACGTAATGGGCTGGCATCCCCGTCTATCTTCCACTCTCGCTCCTCGATCCTCCATCATCTGGCCCCCATGACCGCACCGCGTTCAGACGTCGAACAGCTCGCCCACCTCGCCAGTGCCGTCACCGCCCTGCGCCAGCAGGTCGCCCGGCGGATCGTCGGGCAGACCGACACTGTGGACGGAGTGCTCACCGCCATCCTCGCCGGTGGACATGCGTTGCTTGTAGGGGTCCCCGGACTGGCGAAGACGTTGCTGGTGTCGACCGTGGCCGAGGCGCTGGCGCTCTCCTTCAACCGGGTGCAATTCACCCCCGACCTGATGCCCGG
>JANYAG010000054.1 GCA_025361465.1 Gemmatimonadota bacterium | reverse complement strand
AGCGGGCTTCGTTATACAACTGGTGGGCCTGTTCGTCGTACTCATCGGAGCTACGGAATGGCTCCGTCATGTGCGTCAGGCCTCCAGATGGGTACCTGCCCAATGTCGGTCATTCGAGGCGGATGGTCAATAGCCGAGAAGCGAGACGCGAGACGCGAGAAGCGAGACGCGAACTCGACATCCTCATCCTGAGCGAAGCGAAGGACCTCAGGTCCCTCCGCCCTCAGGTCCTTCGCTACGCTCAGGACGAGGGGCGACTGAACTCCTCATCGCTTCTGGCCTCTCGCTTCTCGATCCGTCTTGACTCAGCCCTGGGTCGGCATATATTACTGACCGGTCAGTAACCAAGGAGCCGTGCCGTTGTCGAAAGCCGCCGTCCATCCAGTCCCCCGCTTCTGTCGCCGGCCGGAGGCACGCCCAGAGGAGCTGATGGAGGCGGCGATCGCGGTGTTTG
The DNA here is from genome assembly GCA_025361465.1 of Gemmatimonadota bacterium. GTDB lineage: Bacteria > Gemmatimonadota > Gemmatimonadetes > Gemmatimonadales > GWC2-71-9 > Palsa-1233. The sequence goes on along the minus strand of JANYAG010000054.1, from coordinate 2,790 downwards.
GCGAGCACGGCTTCCGGGCGGCCACCCTCGAGGAGGTGGCGCGGCGCGCCGGGGTATCGAAGGGAACGGTCTACCTCTACTTCACCTCCAAGGAAGACCTCTTCCGGGCCATGGTGGAGAAGAAGATCGTCCCGCTGATCGAAGCGGGTGAGGCGTCGGTTCGCGATCACGTCGGCACGTCGGCCGACCTGCTCCACCAGTTGATGTGCCGGTTGTGGGAGCGGATCGCCCGCCCCGACATGGTGCACCTCGCCCGGGTGATGCAGGCCGAGTTGAATCACTTCCCCGAACTGAAGCGGCTCTACTTCGAGCAGGTGATCCAGCGGCAACGGCGCCTGCTGCGCACCATTGCCGAGCGCGGCGTCGCGGCCGGCGAATTCCGGCCCGAAGCGATCACGCTGGTGCCGATGATGGTCCCCTCACTCATCCTGCACCTCAATCAGTACCGCTTCCTCTTCGGCGACCTCGACCGGGGGTTGCCGACGTCCGACGCCACCCGTGAGCTGGTCTTCTCGCTGGTGCTCGACGGTATTCGCACCCCATCCCGCGTCCCGCGCGGAAAGAAGGGATGATGACTGCTCGATTCTGGCCGGTTTTCATACTGGCGATGGCCCTGCCGCTCGGCGCCCAGACGCCCGCGCCGCAGCGTTTCACACTGGCCGAGGCAATCACCCGCGGGCGCAGCAGCGGGGTCCAGGCCGCCCTGTCGCGGTTGAATGTGCAAATCGCCGACACGCGCCAGCGTCAGCGCGGCGCGGATGCGCTCCCGGCTGTGACCGCCAGCGGCACGATGTCACGGCAGACGGTAAACCTGCGCGAGTTCGGGTTGTCGTTCCCGGGGACGCCCGCGGTCACCGATCCCTTCACGCTCTTCCGTGGCAAGGTCGAGGTGCAGCAGTTGATCTATAACCGCGCCACCTTCGACCGGATGCGGATGGCGAAGGACACCGCGCTGGCCGTGGGGCTCGACGCCGAGCGCATCGGTGACCTCACGGCGGCCACGGCCGCGACCGCATGGCTGCGGCTCGCCAGCGCGCAGGAAACGGTGCTCGCAAGGCAACAGGACTCGGTGATCGGTTTTTCGCTGATCCGCATCGCCGGCGAACAAGTCGACGCGGGCACGGCGGCGCGGATCGAACGAACCCGCACCGCCACACAGGGTGCGGCGATCCGGACCCAGCTCGCCGTGGCGCGCAACGAAGTGAGCCGGGCACAGCTCGACCTGGCGCGCGCGCTCGACCTGCCGCCCAGCACCGCGCTCATCGCGGCGGGCGACCCGGCGATCGCCATCGCGGGCGTGCCACCCGATGCCGACGCCGCGGTGGCGGCAGCCAAGACGCATCGCCAGGATCTCGCGGCTGAGCGGCAGCGAGCAGTTCTTGCCACGAGCGCACTGCAGGCCATTCGAGACGAGTTCTGGCCATCGCTCGGCACCAGCGGCTACCTGCAGTCGTCAGGCCAGCCCAATGACCATCTCTATCGCACCTGGAGCATCGGTGTCGGCCTCTCCTGGCCGATCTTCGATGGCTTCCGCCGCGACCGACGGGCCGACGAGCAGCGATTGCGCGTCGACGCAGCGCAACTGCGCCTGCACGATCTCGAGATGCAGGTCGAGTCCGACGCCCGGATGGCGGTGCTGGACATGGCCTCGGCACGCGAGCAAGTGGAACTGGCCACCGAGCGCGTCCGGCTGGCCGAACAGGAACTCAGTGAAGCACAGGAACGCTTCACGGCCGGTGTTGCCGGCAGCGTGGAAACCACCAACGCGCAGGGGCAACTGGCCGCCGCGCGTGATGCCCTCATTCAGGCCCGGGTGGCCGCGGGCGCTGCGCAAGTCGGCGCGGCCCGTGCCCTTGGCCTCCTCGATCAGGTGCACTAAACGGCGAATCGCCGAGGACTATTTCGATGGCCAACAAGACTCCCGTCATCATCGTCTCGCTCGTCGCGATCAGCTCGGCCGTGTGGGGCGGCAACAAGTACCTCTACGCCCGCCACCATGTGGTCACCGACAACGCCCAGGTCGATGGACCGCTGATCCCGATCGCCTCGAAGCTGCAGGCGTTCGTCACCGAGGTGCGCGCGATCGAGAACCAGCCGGTCAAGGCGGGCGACACCTTGCTGGTCCTCGACGCGCGTGACCTCGACGCCAAGATCGCCCAGGCCGAGGCCGACGTCGAAGCCACGCTGGCGATGGCGGGCAATGGCAAGCACGCCGGACAGCTGAAGGCCCAGCTCGATGCCGCCGAGGCGATGGCCGCCGGCACCGAAGCCACCATCGCGAGTGCGCAGGCCGCATTGCGCAAGGCGACGGCTGATCTTGAGCGCGTCCGCGGCCTGGCCGCCAAGCAGATTGTGCCAGCGCAGCAACTCGACGCGTCGCAGGCCGCCTTCGATGGCGCCAAGGCGGCGCTTGACGCAGCACAGCGTCAGCGTGCCAGTGCCACCGCCCAAGTCGCGGCCGCCGCCGCCGCGCTCGACGGGGCGGACGCCAAGGTGGCGGCGGCCCGCGCGGTGCTCGGCAACCTGAGGGTCCAGCGGGCGTGGGCGGTGGTCACTGCCCCCGTCGACGGTGTCGTCGCCCGTCGGATGCTCGAGCCGGGGGCGCTGACCCAACCGGGACAGACCGCGATGATGCTGGTGCCGAGCCAAGACTGCTGGATCACGGCGAACATCAAAGAGACGCGGCTCGGCAACGTGGCGGTTGGCGACAGCGTGCGGTTCACGGTGGACGGTTACGGCCGCCACGAGTTCCATGGCGCGGTCGAGAGCCTCTCGCCGGCCACCGGGGCC